>JBDLJL010000008.1:0-55661 GCA_039714415.1 Bacteroidota bacterium | reverse complement strand
ATATTAGTTTTTGCTTCTTCGGATAGTTTTATTTCCTGTTTTTCATTGATGATTTTTTCAATGGTAGCAAAATCAAGCTTTTCTGATGTGATATAATGAGTAGTTGACATATGCTGATTATGTTAGTTATATACTATTAACTTTCAATTAGTTGTTTGTCAACAAGTAATTAGGAATTGGTAATTAGAAACAAAGAAAACGGATAAGCTTATGACATACGAATTAGTTCTCATCCATAAAGTCATCAGACGACTCTATTATCAGATACACATAGAACCAAAAAATTAATTATCACCTATTAAACAAAGTCCTCAGATGACTATTGATAAAAAATTTAGTTTATAGACATCTCAATTACCAATGATTAGACAAATTAACTAATTATTAATTTTCCGCAAATGTAAATTAATTTGATGAATCGTAATTATGTTTTACAACTTAATCATTTACTTTTTCACTAACACCAATTTTGCTTTATCTGCTTTTTTTATTTTTTTTCTGAAGTTGTAAAAATTCATATACTCTGATGCCGGGGAAATGCCTTTTTCAACAATGAATTTACGAACAAAAAGGATGTTTTGTTCTTCTACCTTTATTTTTGTGCTATAAGACCCAAATTTTGTATTGTAGTTTTTTTCTGATGGAAGTGATTCTACGTCATAGCCTTCCGGAGTATTAATTTGAACAGAGTCAATTTCTGTATATCCTCTTTTAATTTCGAAAGGTATTTTTCTGTCCAGGTTTTTTTCAGGGACGTAAACCCCGCTATTAAATAAATTCATTTTCAGGAACATTCTTTTACTACTCACCGAAGCTAATTTAGGGATATTCATTTCAATATTTTCTGTAATAGATGGTATTTCACTTTTATCAACATCATAATTAAATGATTTAAGCAACATGCCTGATATATCATAAATTTTATGCAAATATTTCTTTTGGTCTTTTACTGAATATTCCTCAATACCAAAGCGATCTTCAAAGCTAATTCCTCCTAAAATTGTATTTACAGTAATTGCAGCATCTCCTTTTGCATCAACATTTATTTTTGTATTTCTTATTTGGGTATTAACATCCTTCCCATATGCGGGTGTTTTAACCAGCTTGCCACCTACTTCATCAACCAATAATACATGACGGTCATCAGTACCAGAGCCTAAATAACCAAAAGGAATTTGCTGATTGGTACATTCCAACCAAATTGTATCCTTCTCTTGGGGAATACATAGAATTATATGATTAAATTGATCATTTACAAACTCTGTTATTATATCCGAACCTCCATCCCCCGATTTTACTAAGACATAATGTGATTTAACACCGGAAACTTTTAGCATAGAATACATATAATTGGACAATGCTTTACAGTCACCATAACCGTTCTTATCAACATATTTTGCCGGAAATGGTTGAATACCACCAATCCCTCTACTGATAGAAACATAGCGTGTTTTATTTTGCATATATTCATATAGTATTTTTGCTTTTTCCCTATCACCATCTACATCTTTTACTAACTCCTTGATTTTATCAGATGATTCCGCGGAAAGAATATCCCGTCCTTTGTTTAATTTATAATTCCAACTCGATAAACTTTCCCAGGAATCCATTGATCCGAAATAACCACCCATATGGAATTTTAAAGGAGCCAAAACAACGCCTTGAAGAAAATAAGTCCATGAAGGCGACAAATCATTATATTCTTTTGCGACAATATTCGATTCCGTCCATATATGTATATTATTATTCTTTACATGTGATGTGCTTACTGCATTACTTAAATTATATGCCTTATGTTTAAATTTCATATCACTGGGAAGAATAAATTTTAAGGTAGATGAAATCACACCTGTTTTAAAACCTTTTTGAAAAATATGGATGGGATACCCTAATATTCCATTTCTGGCTCTTTCATACTCATATACAATTGTATAAGGGTAAGTATGGTAGCTAAAATCCAGGATTTTTTGCCGGGTATCTGAATACATTGTACCCCCAGATATGGCACTAACATCAACGATATCTTCTTTTTTAAGTTTTTTAACACGTTTTCCCGATGCATCATAAATCTCCCCTGAAAAACTATTCAGTTTCATGTCTTTACTATAACCAATATGAATTTTCTCATACCTACGGGCATATTTATCAGTAATTAGAACAGCAAATTTTATATGCTCAACGGCTTTCCCGAGATTAATTACTTTAAATTCTTCGTAATCTTCCCAAACAATATAATCCGCATTTTTTTTCATACTGTCCGGAATTGAGGAATAGTTATATTGGGCATTAACCAGACAGAGAGTATAAAAAACGGCGCTAATTAGTAATAGAAATTGCTTCTTCATATTTTAAATCTTTTTTAAAACAATCTGTTCGTTAAGTTTTTCTGTTATATGAGTGTAAAATTCACGTAATAATTTATACTCCTCCGGTAAAAACAGAGTTTTATTTATTTTTGTTTGACAGTATATTTGTAAAATACCATTTTGTTTTTGAATTTTATAAATAAATGTTGCTGCTTTATCCGGTAATGTTACAGAAGAACTTTCCGGCATTTCATCAACCATATATCCTTCAGGCAAAGTAAAATTCAAAATATACTTTGATCTAATAGGGACCGCAAAATCTACCGGATACTTTCTTGATTCACTTGTAAAAGGGTTTTCTTCTTCATCGACAATGATTGCTGGTAAATAAATCATGTCACTTTCCAAATCAATATTATTAAACTCTGTTATTTTGATTTTTTCAACCACCGGCTTACTAACGTCCTTTTCATTCTCAATTATAATATCTTCAATTTCCCAATCCTCCTGATTTTCAATATAGTTTTCAACATACTTTTCTTTACCATCTTTTGCAATTTGATACCGTAACCTTCTAGCACTTAAGCCATTTGTTCGCCTATACATTGTGGCATTAAGTCCTTCTTCATCAATATTCATCATTACAGATGTACTCTCAGTAAAAGTTTCACTACTTCTAAGATTTATCCAATTTGCTTTTCCTTCAGTAGCAATAAGTCCTTGACCATTTAAGCAATCATAAGACAGGGTTCCAGGTTCCAGGAAATCTCTTGAAGCATCCAATAAAACATTTTTGCCATCGACAATTGCCAAGGTTACAACATAATTAAAACTAGACCGCTTTGCATAGAAATTGTTTACCTTACCATGCGATCTGGTACTTAACAAAACAGGGTGCGACTGTATGCCAACTGCCCTTAACAAATTTACCAGCAACAGGTTAATTTCGGCCACATTTCCCTTATTATCATTATATGCTGACTTTAAAGTATTTTCAGCTAAAATGCCTTTTTCGTTATTCCATTTCATTTTCTTTTTAATGGCATAATATGCTGCCGCAACTTTTTTCTCCACAGGGTCACTAATATTTATGGTCTCAACTAAATCCTTTACAATTCCTTTACGGTTTAATGCATTACCAAAATCGTCCCGGACCAACAATTTATGGCAGATTTCATTCCATGAAGTATTATATGTCTCATAAACAGCTCCTGGAACTATCGTCGAAAGGTGCTCGAACTCCACTTTAGCAAGATAATCATCAGCTGTAGTAATGTAATCCTCACTTCTAAAAGCAGGAACATCTTTAAACACATACCTGTTTCTATCAGTTACATATGTTCCACCACCAGGGAAAGTGCCCGAAAAATTACTTGATTCTGAAATATCAGGTGACATATAGCGGCCAAAAAAGCGCTTAAATTTAAAATATTCAGGTATTGTAGTTCTGTATTCGCTCCAAACAACAGGTATTGTTGTTTGAAAATACCATGGTTTTATATAAAAAAACTCCGAGGTTACTATATATTTGTATTCTATAACTGAACCTACCTTTACATTTGGTAATGCAAACTTTTTCAGTTTCCAATGCTTTGATTCATCTTCCTCAAAAACTTCTTTCCTTGAAAGTTTTGTTGTTACAATCTTTCCGTTTTCCAAATTATAAGTTTGTGCTTTCAGTCCACTCACATCTTCATCTACATTTGCTCTTGCCGAATATAAACGGACATCAACATTTGCATAATCAAGCCCTTCTTTCTTCAGTATTTTTATCCTTGTGTGATTTTCAAAAACCAATACAAACCCTTTATCAGATGACACATACCTTATCTCAGAAGCTCCATATTCAGCCAGCACAACAGCTTCCGCTGCCGTATCTTTTTCATAAACTTTCATTTCCAGCTCTTCTTTGGAAACTTTACCAAATTTAATTGGTGCTTTTTGAGCATAAAAGTGTAATGGGATAAGAACCAGAATCGAAAAAACAAGGAGAGTCCGGGCAATATTCAATTGGAACATAGCAATAGTTTAGGTTAATATTAAGAAATAAGGTTAAAAAAATAATGCTCTAATATATTTTACATTATTGAAATTACGAAATTGAAATTAGCAATTTGTTTAATTTATAACGGTTATAAATTATAGATAAACAACCTGGACTTTACTCCACTAAAAATAAAAAGGGAGTAAGGTAATTTATGAATAACCCTACTCCCTTTTCATTATAACTTTTATCTATTCTCGTCTAAAAATAATTTACTAATTCCTTTGAAGACAATGGCTTTTGCTCACCCGTTATCATGTTTTTCAGTGTTACTTTTTCTTCTTTCATTTCATTTCCCCCTACAATTGCAACAAATGGAATATTTTTACTATTTGCATAGCTCATTTGCTTTTTCATTTTTGCAGGATCAGGGTAAATTTCAGATTTCACACCCTTATCCCTAAGCTTTTTAAGTATCGGCAGGCAATATTTTTCTTCCTCTTGTCCAAAGTTAACAAAAAGGAGTTTTGTGGAGTTGCTATCTTCTTCCGGAAAATTATTTAACTGGGTTAAAACATCATAAATTCGATCGGCACCAAATGAAACCCCTACACCTGAAACATCTTTTAAGCCAAAAATTCCCGTTAAATCATCATATCTTCCACCACCACAAATGCTACCAATCTCCACATCTTTAGCTTTTACTTCTATAATAGCACCGGTATAATAATTCAAGCCGCGGGCAAGTGTGAGATCTAATTCCACTTCTGTTTTAACACCATTCAATTCCAAATACCCAAAAACCTTTTCAATTTCTTCAATCCCTTTAATCCCGATCTCAGATTCTTTCAATATTTCCTTTAAAGATCCAAGCTTTTCTTTATTACTTCCAGACAATAAGATAACAGGCTGTAATTGGTCAATTGCTTCCTGAGGGATCGCCTTAGAAAGTAGTTCCTTATTTACATTTTCTAAACCAATTTTATCCAACTTATCAATAGCTACGGTAATATCCACAATTTTATCAGCATGGCCAATTATTTCCGCAATTCCACTTAATATTTTTCGATTGTTTAGTTTAATTACTGTATTTATATTCAATTCATTAAAAACCTCATCGACAATTTGGATTAACTCAAATTCGTTTAGTAATGAATTACTTCCAATAACATCTACATCACACTGAAAAAATTCACGATATCGACCTTTTTGAGGCCTATCAGCACGCCATACCGGTTGAACCTGGTATCGTTTAAAGGGAAAAACAATATCATTTCTATGTTGCACAACAAAACGCGCAAATGGAACGGTTAAATCATACCTCAAACCTTTTTCACTAATTTTATTGGTAAGCTTAACTGAACTTTTCTCAGCAAGTAGCTCATCACTTGTCTTAGAAAGAAAATCGCCTGAATTTAAAATTTTGAAAAGTAATTTATCACCTTCTTCACCATACTTCCCCATTAAAGTAGATAAATTCTCCATTGCCGGGGTTTCAATAGGTGAATAGCCATATTTTTTGAAAATACTTTTAATTGTATCAAAAATATATTCCCTGTTAAGCATTTCTTTTGGTAGAAAATCTCTTGTCCCCTTTGGTATTGATGGTTTTTGCATTGCTTTTGCGATTAAATTAAGTTTGCAAAGATAGGATGAAAAGACAAAAGATAAAAGACAAAAGTAGGAAGATGTACAATATGAATAACTTCAGAACAACTGGCCTCTGCGGATTTAAGATGACACCAATTTCAGAATATTATTAAAGAACTTGATAATTATTTAATAGTTTATAATTCTTTAATAGCTCAAAGAAAGAAATCTGCGTTCATTTGTGTACATCTGCGGAAGAAAAAATCTTGTCCGCAGATAATCACAAATTTTCGCAGATAATTATGGATTGTGTAAATTTTATTTTTCACCTTTTAGGTATCATTAATAAATCTCTATGTAACAAAACAAGTTATCAGTTAATCGCTGGATTATGTGGCGATTAAGCCAAGAATCTAATTTAAGGGGTCAGTTGTTCTTAACTTACAACCCGCAACAAAAAAAACACTAACTAAACGACATTGTAAAATGATCTGAAAAAACAATACATATAGGCTGTTTCAATTTATGAACTAGCGCAAAATTGCCTCATCTACCAACTCAAGCGTATCAGGATTAAGGACTTTCATTTTAACAGATTTGTCATCAACATAAAACAATACGAGTGCATTTTGAGTAGTAAAGCCACTTACCCAATCAGACCAGGGTGTTTTTTCCTGTGCATAATATGGGGCGCCAGCCGCACCATTATTAATTTGCCAGAATGTACGTTTTAATTTGATTTTTTTATTAGGATAGTTCTCAGGATAAATTTTTGTATCAGTTTCTAATTTTAGTTTTGCATAATTATGTTCATCCCCGGTTAAAAGGGCAACTGTCTTTTTATTTTTGTTGATTAAAATGTTTAAAAACTCATCACGTCTTTCAATAATTCCTTTTTTTACCGGTTTACCTGCAATATAAGGTCGGTAATTATTATTTCCATTATAATACATATCATCACGAACATGGCCCCCATTAGGAAAAGCAGGAGTATGAACAGTAACAAATACATGATCGATATGGTCAGCTTTTTCAAATTTCCTCAATGTTTTCTCCAACCATTTCAGCTGGTTATCCATAATATAACCATGAAGGTTTCCACTGGTTAGCGGGATATAGTTTTTACTTGGAGCATATAAATAATTTGAATTCAAAACAACCATGGCTACATTATCATATGTGTAATAAAACACATTTTCTTTGTAAGACGGGAAATCAATATTGTTTTGATCCGGATCATATTCAGAACCATCTTCACTTTCGGGGCCATTAAGTGGATTAACAAAGTTTTTTCCAAAAACATATTCAGATGATTCAGATTCAAAAGGAAATTTATCAACGGTTACCCACAAATCATTTTTAGGCTCAGTAAATGTATGAATCAATGCTTCATGATTCCCCATAGCAACAACCAAAGGAAAATAACATGCAAACGGGCTTATGGTTCGTTTAAAATTTGAATACTGAATTTGAATATCTTCTTTATTAATTGAATATCCACCTATGACATCACCGGTAAACTGCAAAAACCGGATACTGTTTGCCGCTGATAAAGCCATTATTTTTTTAACCATATATCCGTTATGACCATATATATTCCGTTCACCACCGCCTACACCACCTCTACAATCACTGGCATAGCCAAAAACAAAAGGTTTCCTACTACCTTCCTTTGGTGTTGTCCTAAAGCTATACTCCTGTGTGTTTTCTCCGTATTTTACCAGATAAGTATATTCTGTATCCGCTTGTAAACCAGATATCAATATTTCGTGATCAAAAGTTTCTATATCATCCTTAAACTCTTTACCATCAATTAAAACAGAAGAAATTATTTTTCTATTTGTTTTAAATGAAATGGTAGCACCTGATGCTGTTAATATATTTATAAACGGGCCTTCCAGCACGGTCAGGTCAACTGAAAATGTACTATCATAGGAAAAACCAACTATACCATCATAAATTATACTCCCCCTGGTATTAATAACCCGATAGCCTAGAACCCCTTTCCCTGTTTTTTCCCAAGCTACCATATCATATCTGCCTCTAAGGGTTTTCATGATATCAATAACCGTTTTTCCATTTCTTATCTGTACTGATCGTCTATAGACCGGATGAGGGTGTTTTGAATCACCATAAGGAATTAAGCCAAAATACATTGTCCCGGTCAGGTTTCTTTTTGATGAATTAAAAAGCAAACCTTTTTCATTAGCTTCCCAGGCATTATCAAAATCCTCAATTTTATAAACAGCATCTATTGTCCTTGCAACAACTTTCATGCTATCAAGATCCAGTACCAAGTCATTCGCTTCATTTATACTCATTCTGGAATACACAGCAGGTACTTTTAACTGGGCTGACAATAATTGAGAAAATAATAAAATAGCAATTGTTAAAATATTAGTAATTTTTGACATAATCAAGTAGTATTAACAATATAATTAGAATTCTTTACTCCACTAAGAACTTTCCTTTTTTTAAATTTTTCATCATTTTATTCCAGAATTCAACAGCTTTTTTCTCCTTAAGTTTTTTGATAATAGTCTCCCTATTCCTGTTTAAAGCTGCCAACAATTCTTTTAAATACTGATCTTTGTTTGTCAACAATTCATCAAGCTCCTTCTCTGAATATTTTGAACGTAAATCTTTTAATAAAGGTTGCACAATACATTCACATTGAATTGAATCGGAACGGGTCATTTCGCTCCCTTTGCAATGCTTGGCTTCAAACTCTTTAAGCGATACAACATTAATGTGTTTTTCTATTGTTTGAACAATTTTATTATCCTGATGTTCCTCAAAATAATCAGTATAAAAATACAGATACCCTAGACCTACCACAGCAATTACCGCTATCCCAAAAACTCTGAATGCAGATTTAGTAATCAACTTTATAACTAAAAAAATCACTGCGACAAATAAGCCTAGTGCTAACAAACTATTAAAATCTAAATCCATATATTTAACTTTTTCATTTTTTTAAAGCACGACAAATTAAGAATTCTTTCGTGCAAAAAGAAATTTTATTTTTAAAACATTTTCTATTTATGATAAACATGGCAAAAGAATTGATTATGATTTTATTGGTTAGGAAACAGATAATGAAGCAAGCTGGTGTTATGCAGAAGTTAAGCACAAACAAATTAGCAAATTAAAGGTTAAAAATAATTTATTAACCGAATTATTTAAAGATCAAAAGAATTTAGTATATTTAAAATCTAATAACAAGAAAGTCAAGTATTTTATTGGATATTAATAAAATAACTAATGAATTATCGTTTGAATAATTGCAAAGCAAGGTAATGATTAAAATCCTTATCATAGGTGGAAACAAAAATGAATCGGCAAATATCGCTTCTATTCTATTTGAAAAGATAGAACAGTCAGATATAATAGTAGTTATAGATGGGGCACAGGGTATATACAAAGCCCAGGAATTTCAACCGGATGTGATCTTAATCGATTTCATTTTGTCAGATATGAAAGGATATGTTGCTTGTGAAAAATTAAAATCTGAAACAAAAACCAGCCATATACCCATAGTATTAATGACCTATGGCCATACAGGTGCTGGCGACCGGATAAAAGGGTTAAGGGCCGGTTGTGATGCATTTATTTCAAAACCAATTGATGCAGGGGAGATCTCAACATTAATTCATGTTATGAACCGTGTGAAGGTTGCAGAAGATGAAATCAAACACAAAAACCTTGAGCTTGAAAAAGAAGTAAAAAGAAAAACAGAAGAGTTAATTATTAAAGAGCTGAAATATGCCAGTTTATTTGAAGCTGCCGGTAATATAATCATACTTTTTAATGAAAAAAATCAAATTACCGAATGGAATAAATCTGCAGAAAAAATTTATCATTTAAGCAAAAATGATGTTATAGGAAAGCACCCGAAAAAGATCATACCCGATGATAAAACATGGCAGTATGTAAAAAAAATGCTGACCAAAATAAAAAAAGAAAAAAAGGATGATGACCATGTTCTTAAAACTCTCGATCCTGATGGCGATATAGTAACCGTTTTATGGAATATCACTAAATTTGATAAACATGATGGTTCATATAACGGATTTTTAGCTATCGGGCAAGATATCAGCCTTAAAGAAAAAGCTGAATCTGAACGAAAAAAAAGTGAAGAAAAATTAAGACAAAGCGAACAGTTTTTTAAACGTATAATGGATTCTGCCAATGATGCGATTCTGATTTTAGACAAGGAATTTAAAATCCAACTTTGGAATCATGCAGCCATTCAGATTTTTGGTTATGGTCGAAAAGAGGCTATTGGCCAAATAGTATTTGAAAATATTTTCCCGCTAAATTATCGTCCTTTAATTGAACAGTACCGGCAACAGATAATTGGAAAAAACACAGACAAAAGCCAAGGCATAACGTTTGAATTATCAGCGAAGCAGAAAAATGGCCGAACAATACCTCTAGAGCTTTCAATGTCTGGCACTTATGTTCAAAACGAATCCTTTTTAATTGTTATTGCAAAAGATATTACTTTACGAAAACGGAATGAAAAAACACTTTTGGTGGCAAAAGAAAAAGCAGAAGAATCGGACAATTTAAAAACCGCTTTTCTTTCTAATATGTCCCATGAAATTAGGACACCAATGAATGCAATTGTAGGTTTTTCACAGTTATTGAGTAACCCCAATTTTGATCAGGAAAAAAAAGATGTTTTTATTGAACAAATTAATATCAATAGCGATAGCCTGTTAAAACTTATTGAAGATATTATCTACATATCAAAAATTGAAGCTGGAAAGGTTGACATTATAAAAACTGAATGTCTGATAAACAAACTTCTGGAAGAATTACACACCAGCTTTTTGGAACATAAAAGAAGAATGGATAAAAATAAGGTTGATTTAGCCCTGGAAATTGGAGTAAAAGAACCTGATTTTATTTTGAACACTGATCCTCAAAGATTAAAACAGATATTTACTAACCTACTTGGCAATGCTTTAAAATTTACTGAAGAAGGCTCTGTAGAATTCGGATACCAAGTTAAAAATAAAAACTTCTTAGAGTTTTATGTAAAAGATACCGGTATGGGTATAAAAAAAGAAAAGCTGAAATATGTTTTTGACCGATTCACTAAGGTAAGTGCAAAAAAAACTAAGCTTTATGGTGGAACAGGACTTGGACTTTCAATCAGCAAACATCTTGTTGACCATTTGGGTGGAAAAATACGGGTTGAATCAGTTGAAGACAAAGGTTCTAAATTTATATTTACCCACCCTTATAAAAAATATTTCTCCGAGACAACTGAAAGTCACATTGAAACAAAAACCACTATTGAATATTTACTAAAAAATACCAACATACTTGTGGCAGAAGATGAAGAAATAAATTTCTTGTTTCTAAAAGAAACATTACGCCAGTCAGGAGCTAATGTTGATTGGGCAAAAAATGGGAAGGAGGCTGTTGATTTGGCCATAAATAAGGAATATGATTTGATTTTAATGGATATGAAGATGCCTGTTATGGATGGTTATGATGCTATAAAAAAAATAAAACCCATTAAGCCCAATACCCCAATTATTGCCCAAACGGCCTATGCACTACCAGAAGAGCAAAAAATTGGTTATGAAGCCGGTTGTGATTTTTATCTAAGCAAACCAATAGATCCGATCAATTTAATCAACACAGTAAGAAAACATCTCCCTTAGAAGAAATAGGCAACAGATATATGAAAACTTTGAGAAAGTTATGATACTTATAAAATTATTGATTATCTGACACCTAAACTTTTGAAAAAATGCTCAGAAAGCTAATTGAAGTATTAAATGAAAAGAAATTTTTAAATGTGGAATTTTGATGAAATAATATCCAGAGAAAAAACAAATTCGGTAAAATATGATTTAAGGTCAAAACTATTCGACTCAGAAGACCTTATACCGATGTGGGTAGCAGATATGGATTTTAAAACCCCGCCGTTTATAGTTGATGCTATTAAAAAAAGAGCGGAACATGAAATTTACGGTTATACATTTCGAAACGACTCTTTTTATGAGTCCGTTATCTACTGGATGAATTACAAACATAACTGGCAGGTTAAAAAAAACTGGATTACATTTAGCCCCGGAGTTGTTCCGGCATTGGCTTTATCTGTGCTTGCATTTACTAAACCCGGGGATAAGATTATTACCCAGCCCCCGGTATATTTTCCTTTTTTTAGCTCTGTAAAAAATAATGGCAGACAATTGGTTTATAATCAATTAAAATATGATAATGGGAATTATCATTTTGATTTTGAAGACCTGAAAAAAAATATTGATTCAAGGACTAAAATGATATTAATTAGCAACCCTCATAATCCGGTTGGCAGGGCTTGGTCAAAAAAAGAACTCACAGAACTAGCTGAGATATGCCTTGAAAATAACATATTAATGATTTCAGATGAAATTCATTCTGATCTGGTTTTTAAGCCACATAAACATATGCCATTAGCATCAATTTCAAAAAAAATTGCCAATAATACTATTAGTACATTTGCACCAAGCAAAACATTTAATGTTGCAGGTTTATCAAGTTCTGTTATCATTATTAGCAATCAAAAACTGAAAGCCACTTATGATAATTTTTTGGATGATTTACATTTGGGCAATGGAAATGTTTTTGGAAATGTTGCCCTTGAATCAGCGTATTTCAATGGAGCTGAATGGTTGGATTCTTTAATGGATTACCTTCAAGGTAATATAACCCTTGTTAAGGACTTTATTAACAAACCAGGGATAAAAATAAAAATGGAAATCCCTCAATCTACCTATTTATTATGGTTAGATTTTCGCGATTATGGTTTATCAAAAGATGATTTGCAAAAAAGATTGGTCCATAACGCTAAAGTAGGATTAAGTCCTGGCGAACTTTTCGGATATGGGGGAGAGGGTTTTCAACGGATGAACATTGCCTGCCCTCGAAGTATTCTTAGGGAAGCGCTAGCTAATCTTGAAAAAACTTTTTCTTAAGGCAACCTTAATACTTTAAGGTTTAACCCAACATGGCTGCCATGTTGTTTATATAATGCAATAAAGTAAATTATTAACAAAACCTGTTTGGTTCTGATTTAGCCAGGCTGGGGATGGTTACTACAAATATACAATTGGAAATTTTGCAAGTGAAAAAGAATGCGAGGAGCTGTTAAAGATTGCTATTAAAAAAGGATTTACTGATGCTTTTGTGGTTGCCTTTTATCAAAAAACCGAATATCACTTAAAGAAGCAGAGAAATTGACAAAACCGCAATTTACTTAATATAAAAATGACCAAAGTGTTGTGTTGTGTTTTCTGTTATTTCAACATCCTCAACCATTGCCCATTTGGAACCATTATAACACCAATTTACAAATTGGTAAACATTTTCTTTTTTACCAGAAGCTTCAATATAAACTGAACCATCATATTCATTTTTCACAAAACCTTTAATACCTGATTCATTGGCCATCTTTTGAGCATGGTATCGAAAACCAACACCCTGAACCTTACCTGTAACCTTAATACAAATATGCTTTTCCATTACTATACCCCGTAAAACAAAATTGAAATATAATCAACCACTTCATTAGAAGGAATTATTTCTCCTGAATGACCGCGTGCCAGAATATTTGACTTATATTGACCATTTTGCAACTTACTGTACTCCATCAAACACATTATCGGGCCAAAACCACAAACTGAAATTTTATTTTGTCTTACCACGCTACAAACTCCATCAATATCCTTTTTTTGAATTTGATCAAGCACCAACTGATCTAATTGTTTGCCCTTTTTTGGACTTAAAAAATGCGAAAAATCACAGGATGCTATAATACATATTTCCCTATTGAGTTTTTGTTTTACCTCTGATATTTTTTTCGCAAGTAGCTTTGCATTGTCCACTGTTTGTTCCGTTAATGTAACTGGAACAATTTGAAATTCATAATCAACAAAATATTGCAAAAGTGGAAGCATTACTTCCCCGGAATGTTCATTTTGGTGGGCAATATCAGATACAGGGAAACCCAAATTATTAGCAAATTCCTTATCTGTTTCTACATAGCCAAAAGGTGTTTGCCAATACTGATGACTTTCAAGTGCAATAGCCTCGCCATAACCCGTATGATTTGGATTGATAATAACAAAAGAGTCATACCTGGTTTTCTGGTTTCGAAGAATATCAAAAAAATGAACCGCCTGATAAGCTGAAAACATATATCCTGCATGAGGAACAACTGCCCCGTAAATATTTTTATCAGCAAATGACAAATCAATTTTATTTTTTTCAGCCTGATAGATTTTATCAATAAGCCTTTTCAATTCTGTTTTATTTTCAGGATAAAATCTTCCTGCTACAGCTGGTTCTCTAACGCTTTCTTGTTTCATAATGTTTAGTGTTGAATGATTAATTTCGAATGAATATTTCTAAATTCAATTCTAACAATGCTCAATCACTTTTGTTTTACAATAGATACAATCCCCTTTTTCATCAATACCTTTTGTTTTGGTAGAATAAACACTACGTTCAATCACCATTTTCTTACAGCTGGGGCAGTAAGTATTTTGACCTTTTCCTGAATGCAAATTACCCAAATATACAAAATCAAGATATTTGTTGGCAATTTCAAAAAGTGATAATAATATTTCTGGCGATGTGCTTTTTATATTCATTTTATACATGGGATGATAGCGTGAAATATGCAGCACAGTATCCTTTCCCAGTTCGTTTTTAATCCATAAAGCCAATTCTTCAAACTTTTTTTTATCATCGTTTAATGTAGGGATCACTAAATTGGTAATCTCTAAAAGTTTCCCTGATTTTTTAATCTTTTTCAGGCTATCTAAGACCGGATTTAAGTTTGATGAAGTAATTTTCTTATAAAAATCATCGGTAAAAGCCTTAAGGTCGACACTAAATGCATCAATAAATTTAACAAGGCTTGATAATGGCTCAGGATTAATAAACCCATTAGTAACCATTACGTTCTTTAAACCATTTTGTTTTGCATTTAGCGCAGTATCTTTCATAAACTCATAAAAAACCAGTGGTTCATTATAAGTGTATGCAATTCCAATATTATTTTCATACCGTAATGCTTCATTTACAATTGCACCCGGTGAAAGTTCCTTAATGTAAGGGTAGTTATGCACCCCTGTTTGGGCAATTTCGTGATTTTGACAAAACCGGCAATGCAAATTACAGCCCACGCTACCTATTGATAATATATCCTTGCCGGGATAAAAATGATAAAGCGGTTTTTTTTCAATCGGGTCAAAATGATAACCTGAAACCTTTCCGTAATTTTCAGTTATTAATCGCCCCTTATTATTTGCCCGAACTCTACAAATACCACTTTTTCCATCACTTAACACACAATTATGAGGGCATAAAGTGCACTGAACTTTATTATCATCAAGTTTTATATAATATTGAGCTTCTAACATTTTATCTGATTAATGGTTATACATTAAATATTCAAAATTCAATAACCAACATTCAATACACCAAAGGCTAATGATAACAAATAACAACTTAATGACAGCAAAGCGAATGACCATGAATGACTTTTACATTCATCATTATTCATTTTCAATGGTACCTTGTCGATGTAAACGAATAAATTTTCAAAAATTCATTTTCCATATCTGCCAGGCCGGCTTTACGCTTAGCAATTTTGATCTGCTCTTCTACTGTATCAACCCCCTCAATATCTGGCAGTAACACACCACGCATATAGTTCCCATCGGTAACAATTACCCCATATTTTTTTGGATCCAGTTTATCCAAATCTTCTACTTTTTCCGGTTTTGATAAAACATCTACCGAAACTTCAATCTGATCCAGTTCATTTGTTTCTATCGCTGAAAAACGAGAATCCCTACTGCACGCTGAAACCGCATTAGAAATAATTTCAAGCCAAAGGTTATCTTCCCGTGGTTCAATTGTTCCAATACAGCCTCTTAAACTTTCATCATTATTATGAATAGATACAAAACAAGCTAGTTTTTCATTAAATTCTTCCAGGACATCCCTACTTTTTAATTCATCTATATTTTTTGTTTTAACATATGTCACTATGGTATCAAGGGCGTGTTTAGCAAATAAAGTTCTTGGTTTATACATCCGTTTTGTTGTTTTTTACACTTAAAAATATAACAATATTAATGTTGTAATTTACGAAATTTAATCAGAACTTGTTAAATTTGGATAAAAAATATTTAACAATGGAATGTAAAAAAGAAATTAACCTCCAAAAATGCAATTGCAGTTATGGGTCTTGCAACAAGACGGGTATATGTTGCGATTGTATAAGTTATCACTTACGAATGCGTGAACTACCGGCCTGCGCTTTCCCGGATGATGTTGAAAAAACCTATAACCGGTCATTTGAAAAGTTTGCTGAATTAGTTAATGAAGGTAGGGTTTGACCTTTTATTAAAGGTAAGCTCTAAAACATCATATGGACTACATAGTTAAGTAGACTTAAAAAAAAAGAAACTGGTAAAAACGCAAACCAAAATTCACACATCATCTCAATGAGAACGAGGAAGCAAACTCCTTTTTAAAGGAGATGGCGTAACATATCTAAAGTTATTCATCAACAAGTTCCCATTCTGCTTCAAAGATAGTACGTTTGTCCCCTACCATTCCCTGGATCCATTCACCTTTTTCGTTTTTCAGGTCTTTTTCTTTGAAGTTTTCCGTATTTAAACAACCGCTTACTTTAACTCTTTTTTCATAATATTTATTTTTCCAATCGTCTAAACCTGCAATATAATATACTTCATTACTGTCAGTTAATATCATTGCACCTGCTTTACTGTTGTGTGCAATGCCAACTACCATTATTTTTGTTTTTTCCATTGGGCATAATGCTTTTTCTATATGTTTATATGAACACGAGATGAATATTACAAGAATAATTAGGATAACTACTGATCTTATAGTCTTTTTCGGTTTCATTTTAGTAATTTAATTTTATAGTATAAATATACAAAATTATGCCCAAACTATTGTTACACTTAAAACCTTAAAAAAGTCACTAATCTGATAGCAGATAAATTAGTGACTCTGAACGAACAACTTACAAAACCTGATAGTTCTAGCTTATTCAGTCAAATCATTATCCAGAGACTCTACAATACGCTCATTCTCACCACGTTCTTCTAAAACAGCCTGATACATGGCAGCAAATGCAGCACTAATCCAAACGATTGAAACAAGTACTCCTACCAAAAGGGCGAGAATACCGGCAATTACAACTGGAATTGCAAGTAGACCCATTCCAAAAATAGTCCATCCATAACCTTTGGTTAAACGCCAGCTTTCCTCAACAGCCTTAACCGGATCAAGTTGCTTATCCATAACCAAATAGGGAACAAAAGCCAGACGGCAGGCTAAAATAATCCCCGGAACAACCAGCAATATAAATCCAGCAACAATTATTGACCCGCTCAATAATGCAGCAAGAACAACATTTAAGTAGTTTTTTTTAAAACCATCAACTATCTCTTTTACCTCAAACTTAATATTCCGAACAGCTTTTAAGAATATATAGTCAGCACCATAATTAATTGGGTTTGTTACAAAAAGGGCAAATGCCAAACCAAAGATTATTGCAATTATTTCCGGCATTTGAAGGTCTTCAGGTTTAATTGTAATATTAGGGCTAACTATCGCCACAATAATGCTTACCAAAAGGAGAGGCCAAAAATTTCTTTCCATGACTTTCCATCCATAACTATAAACATCACCAACCATAGGTTTAATTTTAGTATTACTTAAAGTTTCCATATAATTCATTTTTAAATTTAAAACTTTCATCAAATATAACTTATAATAGTACGCCTGTCAATCCAACTTTGGTAGGAATTGTTCATTTTCCTACTTTCGTAGGAGCTTATTTATCAGCAATTTATTACTCCAACTAAAGTTTTTTACTTTACTTTGTGTTATGATTCAATGGGCCATTATTATCGTAATTGTCATTTCTTTTGTATCAGGGGTATATACACTTGTTCTCCTTAATAATCTACGGAATAAATATAAAATTGATTTCTTAAACAGTCTTTTATATTATCAGCTATTAATACTCATTTTTGGTGTATATGGAATTCTTGGGAATATTATTATTCATGAAATCCTGCCAATGTTTGATATTATAAAACCAAACATTGAAGCTATAGCACATTTCTTCCCCTTCATTAGCACACCTTTTATGATTACAGCATGGTATATGATTATTAAAATGACCGGAGAATTATTACAAAGGACCAGACCCCAATATATTTCTGTTGTATATTTCCTTGTAGTTACTGCTGCATTTCTAATATATGGTCTGTCAATAAAAAGAATGCCTGAATACAATAATTATGATTACCAGGCATTGAAACAAAAAGTAATCATTGTATTTTATTCAATAGAGTTAATCATTGCAGCATACATAATAATTCGAGTTCTGATAAAAGGACTAAAAGAAAAATCAAAGAAAAAAGAGCAATTTGTTATAAGGTTTGCTTTAATTTTTGGCATAATAAGTATTTTAAAAGCAATTGCTTTACATTTTTCAGATTTTCACTGGATTGTTGGGCTTTACTATATGTTACTATTCTTTTCAGGGGTTATCCCTTTAGTTTTTCTTACTCGAACTTACCTTGAAAACAACTCATATGAGTACATTAGTTCTTCAAATATTCATGAGGACCTATTTAACAGATATAAAATCACAAAACGTGAACGCGAAATCATTACAGAGATTTGTAAAGGAAAAACGAACAAGCAAATTGCTGATGAGTTATTTATCAGTTTACAAACTGTTAAAGACCATACACATAATATTTTTATTAAAACCAGGGTTAAAAACAGGGTGCAGTTGGTGCAGAGGTTTAGTTAATTTGTACATAATTCCTTTTTTCGAAATATAGCCTGGCTAGTTTAAGTAACGATTCTTTACAATTAAAAGATAATTGTTACTGGTCTCTTGTTACTATAACCAGCTACCAATAGCTACTCAATTATAACTGATGAATTTACATTAAATGAAATATGTTTAACTTTATGAACACACTCTTAATTAACCTAAAGCTCATCTTGCAGAATATTATAAAACTTTTCACTTGCATATTTTTCAATCCAGGGTGTATGACCACATTTTTCGAACAAATGGAATTTAAAATCAGCGACTAAATCTGATAAAGGAATTTTTACACCTTCCGCCGGATGTGAATCATAATCTCCATGAACAGCTACCACAGGACATTGAACCTGTTTAGCCATCGTTAAAAGTTCACCAGAATCTCTTAATTGAGTAGCCTCGCCCCAAACATGCTTAAATATATTAAAATTACAATCCACATAGCTCATTTCAGTTGAGTTTGAATCAAATGCATCTGCCTTATTCATCAAATTACCAATTTGTGCAAAGGCTCTTGAATTTATAAATGAATCACTATTTTGTATATCATTAACTAGTTCCATATATTTATACAAATCATCTTTATTCAAGCGGGATAATCTTTTATCCATTATCCTTTCAGAATATTTCTTTTCAAATGGAGGGCTGGCAACCAGAATTAGCTTTCTTATTAAATAGGGATGTCGTGCAGCAAAAACATATGATAACCATGCGCCCCAGGAATGACCTATCAAAACAAATGGGGAAACGCCATTTTCCAGCAAAACAGATTTTAGCTCTTCAAGCTGGTCCTCAATGGTATATTTTGTCTGTAATGGTTCTATAATACCATAACCTTCCGACAGTTTTTCTGCAAGGGGAGCCATATATCCAGCTGCACCAGGACCACCATGAATCAAGGCAATTGAATGTGGTTCTTTACCATATTTTCTATAAGTTTGCATAAAAGCGAAAGGAAACCTGTTTCAATACTTACAAAGTTTTCTTAGATTTGCAGTATCCATTAATGACACTACAGACAAAAGTGAAAAAAATTTACAATACAAAGAAATTAGTAATATTAGCATTAATTCTCTTTAGCTATTTACATTCTAATGCCCAAATAGAAAAATCAATACACCAAGAACAAAACGAAGCATTTAAGAATCATTCATTCAGTACTGAAAAAGAATGGAATGAATTTAACAACTTTACTGAAAAGATCAGAAAAAACAACAAAGAAGCCCAAAACACCCAACTATCTAAAATAGTTTATGGATGGAACCCCTATTGGATGGGAACAGCCTACAAAAGCTTTGATTACTCTTTGCTTTCGGATGTTTCCTATTTTTCGTATGAAGTTGATCCGAATACCGGTTTACCTTCAGACCTACATTATTGGCTTACAACTGAATTAGTTGATTATGCCCATAATAATAATTGTCGTATTAGCCTTACGGTAACACTTTTTAGCGGTCATGAAACTTTTTTTGCTAATAGTACCAGTCAACAAACTTTAATAGATACCGTAATTGAGTTGATTAAATATAGAAATGCTGATGGTGTAAACCTGGATATTGAAGCTGTGCCAAGCTCTCAAAGCACTCAATTAACAGCTTTTGTAAATAATTTTTGTGATCAGTTTCATAATGCACTGCCTAATGCTCAAATGTCTATTGATTTACCTGCAGTAAATTGGAGCGATAAATTTGATGTTGGATCCATGGTTGGACATATTGATTTGTTCCTGATTATGGGCTATGATTATCATTGGAGTGGAAGTGATGAAGCAGGGCCGGTGGCACCAAAAAACAATGGTGAACTTTGGTCTGCATATGATGCTACACGTAGTATTAACTACTATTTGGGTCAAGGTATTCCACCTGGAAACCTGGCACTTGCTGTACCTTATTACGGAAGGGACTGGTCAACGAATAGTTCTTCTGTACCTTCATCAACAACAGGTTCAAGTGAATCAAAAACATATGAAAAAGTAAAAGATGAATACAGTTCTTATGACAGGCATTGGGATACACACTCATCAGGACCTTATTACAGCTATCAAAGTGGCGGTGTATGGCACCAATGCTGGTATGATGACGAATACAGCCTGGCAGATAAATATGATCTTGTGAAGATGAAAGACCTTGCAGGTATCGGCATTTGGGCTTTGGGATATGATGGTTCATACCCGGCACTTTGGGATATGCTTGCAGAAAAATTCAAAATTGACGGGGCTAAACTTGGTGAAGGTGTTTTTACTGATATGGGTGGTCCTCGTGGTAATTATTACAATTATGATGATTATACATTCACAATTGCACCATATGGAGCTACAGAAATCAAAATAATATTTGATGAATTTTCGACACAAGAAGGGCATGATACCCTATACATTTACGATGGTGAAAATACAGATGGAGATTTACTTGCCTCCCTCTCAGGAACACCAATTATTAGTGACACACTAACTGCCAGTTCAGGAATGATGAGTTTTCGTTTTGTTTCTGATAATTCAGTAGTTTCATCCGGTTGGTATGCCAGGTGGGCAAGTGACCAGTATGTATTAAGGATTGCTGAAGAACATTTTAATTTACAAACATTCAGTATTTATCCCAACCCTGTTCAAAATGTAATGTATGCCGAAATTAGTGCTTTAAAAAATGAAGTCTTGAGTGTTACGGTTATTGATGTTAATGGTGCTAATTTGAATCAGGAATCTGTACAAATTAAATCAGGAAATAATAAATTAAATTTAAGTACTTTAATTTCCAACTTGAAACCAGGTAATTATTTTCTGAGTATTTCATCAGGTAATTATAGGGTGACAAAAAAGATATTAAAGCTATAGGAAATACGACAATCCCAATTTGCGAATTGATATCTACAATCTGCTTATAATAAGGGTTAGGGCAAGGTTTTGGATTTACGAACCATTTTTCAGTGCATCCTTTATACCACTTAGCCCCTCAGCAATACCGCCCATTTGGTTGGCAATAAGTGCAATTTGGCTACCGGAATCTGCTTGTTTGTTTTTCACGTATGTAGTAATGATACTTTCCCTTCTTTCTTTTTCTTTATCGCTTAATATATTGGTAATTTCTTTAAATTTTAGCAGATTTGCTTCAGCATCAGAAGTTAATGTCTGCGATTCGTTTTCGTAATGCGAGAGGATTAAGGTCTGCAACTCTTTATCATTCATTATGGGCAATACTTTTTCTGCCAGTTTATTCATATCGCGATACGAGCCTTGCAGCTTAAAAGGTGGTTCCTGCCTGTATGCATCTGCCTGGGCCGCAGAATAAATATATTGCTGGTTTACCAACGAAATAACTTCCCTGATATTAAGCATTTTTTCTAATACTAAACTGTAGTCGTTTATTTCTTCCGTTGTATGATTGGTTGTGTATTCAACACCCTCTTTGTTTCCTGATTCAATAGCCTCAATTAGGGTGTAAACATCCTTTCGACTTTTACCTGCCAATTTGTTCAACACAAGATTAGAGGTTAAACTGTTTTCAATATAACTTAACAAGAATTCTTCTTCTGTATCACCCAAAATATCACCAAGATTATAAATATCCGCACGATTGGCCAACATATCAGGTATTCTGAACTTATCACCGCTTTCTGTATATGGGTTACCTGCCATAATCACACAGACTTTTTTACCGCGGAAATCATAGGTTTTTGTCTTACCTTTATATACCCCTTCAATTTTTCGCTGGGCATCAGCTATTGAGATAAATTTCTGTAAAAATTCAGGATTACAATGCTGAATATCATCAAGGTATATCATTACATTATCACCAATTTCAAAAGCAAGGTTTAGTTTTTCCAATTCTTCACGAGCAGTTGCATTTGGTGCCTCTGCTGGATCAACAGAAATTACCGTATGCCCAAGTGCCGGGCCGTTTATCTTCATAAAAATAATCCCCAAGCGGTTGGCAATATATTCCATCAGGGTAGTTTTACCATAGCCTGGTGGCGAAATCAGCAATAACATTCCCATTAAGTCAGTTCGCTTCCCTACACCGGCTGTTCCTATTTGCTTAGCCAGGTTACTTCCGATTAGTGGTAAATATACCCTATCAATTAACTTATTCCGAACAAAAGAACTCATCACCCGTGCCTTAAACTCATTTAAGCGCATTTCGTCTTCAAAATCTTCTGTTAATTTTTTCTTTATGTCAAGATACTCACGAAAAGCTGGAACATGATTTTTATCAAAATTTCTTAACTTGCTCATGAATGACACATAATCTAATTGATATTTTCGCTCAGAGATTAAATTGTGACTTCCTTCAAAATCAAATAATTCTTCCTTAAGAGAAATATCAACTTGTTTTTTTTCACTAATGGATTCAGTAAAAATGGTCACTGCGGATTCATTGATATAAGGCTCATAATCACCACTTGTTTGTTCAACAATAAAAGCTTTTAGCCAGTTTTGTATGAGTTGAAATTTTAAAATAGGTTTACTATTAAGCGAGTTCAGTGAATTTTTAAAGTTTCTGACCTGGTTATTCGTTTTTAGATATTTTTGAAATTCATTGAACAAGTCAACCGCAAGTCCATTAACAACAAAAGTATCGCCCCGGGTTAGTTCATAGAAAATGTATTCGGCTGCTTCGTCAGATACTTCTGGTTTAAACAGCGAAGTTTCTTTAATAAATTTAGTAATATAAGCATTTATTTGTTCGATAATAATTCGAAACTCATTTGTTCCGGGAAACACCTCAATTATTGCTGCAGCACCTTTTAGTTGATGATAAATATTGGTTTTATCCTCTTGGTTCAAAAAAGTTTTATACCAGATTTCAGCACAAGCTCTTGAATTCGAAGAATAACGAAGCAAATCAGCATTTTTACGAATATTTATTAACGCTTCCAGTATGATTGTTGCATCGTGGTCATGAATACCTTTCACATAACCTTCTGCATACCTGACAGACATAAATTCTTGAATTATCTCAAGTATTTGTTCATGAGTATATTCCCTGAAATCTTCACAATTTAATTCACCACTTTCAAGATTATCGATCAAAGTTTTATAAGCCAAATATTCAGCTCTATAAACCTCATCATTTTCTGAAATAATACTTTGCGACCAATAATCTTTGAGTTGATAAAAAGTTTCGTCCTGTACTTTTTCATAAAATCCGGTTCCCGAAAGATGATAAAACATTTCATCGGAGCGATTTACCATGGTAAGCCCTAAAGGTTGCGTATTGACTGTAAAACTGTGTGTACCGAATTTGATAATGTTTTCGCCATCAACAAAAAGCTCTGATTTATCTTTGAGTTGCCTCACTGTATCTTCCCGTACGGTTTTCAGGCTGCTTTCAATTTCATCAGCTTTAACAGTTTCTTCAATTTCAATAAGTTCTTTTACAATATCACGAACTTTTTCAATCATTAAATCGGTGGCAAAGTAACCGTTTATTTCACTTACCGTTTTCAGCTTAGAAATACGGCTACCAACTGCCTTCATAATCCTATTGGCAGACTGTTGTAATGTATCCGCTCTTTTGCTTCGTTTTTCAACCAGTTGAATCTTGCGTTGTTCAAAAGCATCGTGAATCTCTTCCCGTTTTAGGCTTATTTCATTAATAAATTCGTCAAACTCGGTAAATTTCCCTTCCAATTCTTCCAGTTGGACTAGTAATTTGGTTAGATATTCATCTGTTTTTTCCGGTGTGTCACATAAATCAAGGTAATTTATTACCGCCTGACTAATAAGCTTAATCTGAGATGTAAATTCGGCTCTTCCTTCAACCAGGAATAATTCATTTCTCTTACGTTTTAACTCTGCTTTAATTTTATTAAACCCGGAATATATTGAAGAAATACTATCTATTATTTGAGCCGTTTGAACTGCATCTTTTATTTTCAGATTACTGACAATTTCAATAAGCATTTCCAATTCTGCAGAAACTTTGCCTATATCTTCAGTAATTTCATCAGCCTCAATCACTTTAGTAATTTCACCCACACGTTTTCTAATCTCTTCAATACGTTCAACATAGGGGTTTAAAGACTCTTCCTTAATCAATAAGGCAATACAGTTTTCTGAGAGTTTTTCTCCGTACTCTTCAGCTTTTTGCTCATAATCTTCTACAAGCTGTACTTTTACATACCTGAGTTGTTTTAAAGAAATAAGTTCACCACTTAAGGTTCTGATTTCAGTTAACAGACTAACAAATTCATCAATGTTTTCAAGTTTCTTGCGGTCAATTATTTCAAATAATTTATCAGCAGCCAAAGTATTTTTTTCGGTTTCTGTAGCAGTTGCCTTTTTAATTTTTGAAACTTTTTCGTACTCATCAATTGCTGAGGCCGCAGCTTCTTTTATCGCTAATACCGAAATGTCCAAAGACTGTGTTTCTTTTCTGTTTATCCAATAATGCCCGTCAAGTAAACTTGTTGTTTTTTTAACTAATTCCAGATACAAATTCGTATAAGCATCATCTTTCCCAAGCAGGGTAAGCAACTCCCTACCTTCAGCAATCCCTTTCACTAAATCTTTGTTCCCAATTTTGAACAGGTAGGACTTTTTGTCTACAACGGTGCTATAATCCACATCAAAAAAAGTGGTTTTCCATATTTGGATGACATGATGTTTTTTTGCTTCACCATCATCACGAAAATTACACATTTCACCATTATTGAAAATAGAATAACCATTACAGATAATGGGAGTTTCAATTTGTTGCTCAATAATATTATACTTTAAAAGGAAATATGCACCGGTATGCTCTTCGTAAAAAGTGTAAATAAAATCTTCACCATTAGGTGAAATAATTCTTTTTTCAAAGATTAGGTTCTCATATTGACTGTCGAAAAATTTATAATCACCCGTTTGCAGATAGTAACCATTTGCAAATATAATTCCCTGACTATCTGGCAAAAGAACACAGGCCTTTTCAATAGCATCAATACGTACAGCACTTTGGGTTTTTGAGCTGTACACAATGTACCTGAAATCCTCATTATAAGGTCTTATTTTCAAGATGATGATATTACCAAGCACAGAATAATAAAAGTCAGCATCATCAAGGGTTTGTTCCGGGTCATCTACTTCCTCGGCATAGACACCCGCACCAGAATCTGTATTATTCTCCGCTTTTATGGTTAAATCACCTTCAGTGGTTTCAACAAAAAGAATATTTTCAATTGATACATGAGGATGCTCACCCTCAACATGCATTTCGCGGGTAGCTTTTTTCCACTTAAATTCATGCTGTTTTGGGAACTTAAACTCATGTTCGCTCCTATTATCAACATATCTCAATTTATCACTATCAACAATCCATTTAAAAACTTTAATATCCGTTGGAGTATTTCCAATCCGAAAAATCATGTAAAAATTCACACCCATTCGTGAGAATTTCACAAAACGGGTTTTCTCAAAATATTTATAAAGGTCATTAAAGTCAGAAAGAAATGTTTTATCAGAGATCAGTTCAAGAGTCTCTTTACGAAATGAATGGTCTTTATATGAATAAACAGAAAATACATCTTCAACAGAAATTGATTTTATCCGGACACTCACATTATAACCAAAAATAAACTGATTCCCTATTGGTGTCATATCAGCAGGGAAACAGTTATTATCAGTAATAATTCTTTCTGTGGCTATTAACGAAGCATCAGCCGAACCAAAAACTCTTCGACGTTCATCGTTTAGGGTGTTCAGTTTGTCTCGTAATTCTTTACTATACTTGTCAAGCCTGTGCCTTATTATTTCATAAGTACCGGTTTCAAGCTCTATTTTTCCGTTATTTTCCTGTTTGTCAATATCTTCGTTGGCCATTTGAGTGTTTTATTTTCAAGACATAGTCTTAATCCATTAGTTTTTTTAGTGTTTTGGCATCTGGTAAGATATTTTGATATTTTTCAGGTAGTTTTTTACCTGTATTATAAGTAGCTACACCCATTGCTTTATCAAAATCCCTAAAAGAAAATTCTACAATTTTGTTCTTTTTTTCCTTGCAAAGAATAATACCAATAGATGGTTTTTCATATTCTTGCTTAACATATTCATCAAGTGCCGAAAGATAAAAATTCATTTTACCAAGATATTCAGGCTTAAATAAGTCGTTTTTAAAATTATGCTTTAAAGTCTCGACAGTCCAAAATTCTTGTGCTGTTTTTGTTATATAAAAGACTTTTGCCTCTAAGCTTTTTGTTTTAGTAATTATCTCATAATGTGCGGTAAAACAGACACTTGTGAAGTGTTTCACTAATTGGTTCGTTAACAACGAACTAATTGCTTTATTACTTTCTTTTAATTGGTTCGTTGCTAACGAACTATTTTTGTGTTCATTTTTTTTAAATTGTCCAGCCAGTAAAGGGCTATTTTCATTTTGCAAAATGTCCTCATCAATAAAAAGCTGCCATACTTCATAAAATTGCTTCATTTTTTTCAAGTTGGCAGATGAAAACCCTCTCAAGCCTTTTAATTCGTTTTGTAAATCAGCAGATAATTTCTCAATAGTTTTACTACCCCATTTTTCTTTGGCAACTTTTGTAGAAATAACATTCCCGACTTTAAAGTATAAAAACAACATTTTTTTATTTGCAACCTTTGCTATCTGATAGCGACTGCGAAGAATTTCATCTTTAATATGTTTTAGGGTTTGTATATAACTATCTATACTCATTTGCTTTTTTTACCGAGAAAGAATAACAATCCTGTTTTAAATGTCTGATAAAAAACAATGTAACCATATCGCAATTTAACAATTCAAAGTAAGCCACTATTTCTTACCTCCAGTCACTCCTAAAGTCTTAACTAAAACATCACCAATTCCAGACTCAGTAACTTCGCCAATAAGAATAGTTATAAGCTCCTTTACATCATCATGTGCAACTTTGCTCATAAGTTTATCCAGCACTTCAGAAATTTTCATTTCTACAACCCCCTGAACCATAAACTTATATTTTTCAATAATATCTTTAACTCTAAGCTCCAACTCACTTAAATCAACAAGACTAACCACATCTTCAACCGTATCCACTTTCATTTTTAAGCTTGGTTTTTTAGTTGTTTTCCTGGTTTTCTTAGCTACCGGCTTTTTTACCTTCACCTCTTTCTTTTCTTCTTGTTTTGTTTCCTTTTGAGCTTCCTCAACCTTATCAACTATCTGCTTTTCTACTTTTTTCACATCAGAAGGAAGAAATTTATTTTTTGCAGATGTTAAAACATCTGAATTGGAAACAATTGAATCAAGAGATTTACCACGGGTAATTGAACCAATTATTTTTTCGAAGAACATGGTTTCACCACCAACAATATCAATATTTGCTGCTTTAAGAGCCTCGGCAATAA
This sequence comes from Bacteroidota bacterium, assembly GCA_039714415.1. Classification (GTDB taxonomy): domain Bacteria; phylum Bacteroidota; class Bacteroidia; order Bacteroidales; family NBLH01; genus NBLH01. The sequence goes on along the minus strand of JBDLJL010000008.1, from coordinate 27,567 downwards.
CCGTTGCCTGGGCCTGGGCAATATCTTTCCAAATATTAATTTCGGCAATTTCAACATCTTTATCCTTTTGTAGTTGAAGCTTGAATTCTTCATGTTCTTTCCCAACTCCATCAAGTTTTTTCATTGCAGCTGCTTTTTCGTCAATACCTTTTGCTTCGGCACTTAATCTTTCCTGGATAACTTCAGCTTCTGACAAACCTTTTTGTTTCAGAACATTTGCTTCTGCTTCTCCTTTTTTATTTAATGCTTCTGCTTCAGCCAAACCTTTATTTTCGATAACTTTAGCTTCAGCATTACCGGTTTCCATATGTGCTTGTGCCTGAGCAGAAGTTACAAGGTCAATTTCTTTTGATTTAGCTATTGCCTGTGCTTCAACACCTTTTGCCTCAGCCAGGGCTTTCATCTCAAGAACTTTAGCAATAGTTTCACCATCTTGAAGGTTAGCTAGTGCTTTAGCTTCAATCACCTGGGCCTCAGCTTTTCCTTGTGCAGATGATTTAGCAGCCTCAGCTTCAGCCAGTGTTTTTATTGCTTCAGATTCTTTTCCTGCAGCTGCAAATTTTGCTTCGGCATCAATTACTTTTTCTTGAGAATTATACTCAGCAGCAACCTTTTTAGCTTCACCATCAATTTCGGTTGATTTCAAATTTGCTTCCGAATTCTTAATTTGTTTCACTAATGCTTCTTCAGCTATTTTTTCAGCATTTGTAATGGCAACCCTTTTTGAACGGTCAGCTCCGGCAAATGCCTCAGTATCTTTTATCTTTTCCTGCTCAACAACTACATCTTTCTCAACCATTACCCTTTCACGGATAATTTCCTGGATTTTTGCCTTTTCAAGCTCAACTTCTTTGTCTTTTTCAATTTGGGCAAGTGAAACAATTTTTTCCCTGTCCGTAATTTGCAGCGAGCGGTCTTTTTCAACTTTTTCACCTTCTACAGCATCGGCCCGTTCTTTGTTCCATGTAGCAACAATAACCTGACGCTCCTTGTTTTGTTGTGCAATTTCTATTGCTTCGCTTGCTTCAATCGTAGATTTTTCAGATATAAGCCTTTGTTCCTGCGCTACTGAAACAATAGCCGCTTGCTGTTTATCTTTTATATTAGCAATTTCACGTTTTTGGGTTTCCTCCTTTTCAGCTAATTGTCTTTCGTATTGAAGAATGGTTTCTTGGGCTTCAACATCCTGCTTAGTGATAGTCTTTCTTTTCTCGTTTTCAATTAAATTTGCCTTAACTTGTTGAGCAGATGTTAGGTCAATAATCTTTTTAATACCCTCGGCATCAAGGATATTATCTTCTTTCATATCCGTAAGTGGCGTTTGCTCTAAATAATCAATCGCACAGTCATCAAGGAAGTATCCATTAAGGTTTCTACCGATAAGATTAAGAATTTCTTTTCTGAAATCTTCACGGTTATTATATAAGTCAACAAAATCAAACTGTTTACCCACAGTTTTTAAAGCTTCTGAAAATTTTGCATCAAACAAACTTTCAAGGGTTTCTTTTGCAGAAGCCCTTTCGCACCCAATGGAAAATGCCACATCTTTTGCATCTTTAAAAGTATTATTAACCCTGATAAAAAAGGCGACTTTAATGTCTGCCCTGATATTATCCTGACAAATAAGGCCATCACCACCAATACGTGAAATTGTGATGGTTTTTAAGGTGATATCCATTATTTCCATTCGGTGCAAAACAGGAATTACAAAAAAACCATTTTCAAAGGCAATTTTGGTTCCACCTGCACCTGAACGAACTAATGCTCTTCCATGTATTGGTTTTCTATACCACTTAATAAATAGCGACAGCAGTACGAATACAACTATAACTACAAATACCACAAGGATAACTCCAAGGTTTCCAATAAAACTTGCTAATAACATCATTAGATTTTTTGTTTAGAATGGTTCAACTAAATAATAATTTTTTTCTTCAATATAATCTATAATAAGTATTTCTGTACCGGGATTAATATCACTTGCAACGGAACGAGCCGGCAATATCACCGTAGTGTCATTACGTACAAGTTCAATTTGTCCATCCCTGTCTTTTTCTACTTTAACCCTAACTATTGCATTTATACCTGTAAAGTCTTCCGGCTTTCCGGTTTTATTGTCAATTTTTGTAAATAATTTTGCAATTGGTGTTGAGACAAATTTTGCAATAAAAAGGCTCAATATGATTTCAGGTATTAAAAACAAAAGTGAGAGACCAACTGAATCAACATTCAAATAATAATTTACGATCAAGGACATAAACCATAAGGGTATTACAAAAAAGCTTAACAAAACAAGGAAAGGAACCCTTCCTACATTAAAAAACATTAAACCTTGCAATACTATACCCGGGCCGGCATGACCTATATCGGTATCGGCATCAACATGAGCATCTGCTTCCACATGCATATCTGAGTCTACATCAACATCCACATGCAAATCTGCGTCTACATCTATATCAACGTCTACATCTACATCTACATCAACATCTGCATCCACATCAAATTCAATTGAGCTCATACTTACTAAACCCATTAAAACGACAATCCAATAAAGGACAATAAAAACTAAAAGAATGGTTGGAATAATGTTTACGGAAGAAAAAGAAAACTCAAAAAGTTCTAACATAATAAAAGGTGGTAAAAAGGTTAATTTTATGACTGCAATTTAGGCAAAGCAATTTGAAATTTCAATTATTATAGAGTTTTTTTAATATGCTTAATAAAATATTTTTTCTGATCATATATTGAATTTTACAATTGCAACAGGGTTTATATAGGTTTCTTTTTACCTTTTTGTCTAATTCTTCTGACAAAAATTCACTGTTTTTTAAATGAGTTTAAGAATCTGGAAAAAATATTCGTATATTTATCAAAACCTTAGTTTATAAAAAGATTACTTACAATGAGCAACAAAGAAAAATTATATGAAGTTTTTGGTGAGATGGTATATGTCGTGGCTATGTCTGACGGTATAATCCAAGCCGAAGAAAAAAATGCACTGGCAAAAATTCTAGCTGACCACCCTTTAGCACAAGAAATTGAATGGTCATTTAATTATGAAATTGATAAACACAACGACCCAGAATATCTCTACACAAAAGTATTGAACTATTGTCACCAAAATGGCCCTGACCCTGAATACCAATTTCTTGTAGAAATACTTGAAGCAGTGGCAAATGCCAGCTCGGAAACAGAAAATGAAAAAAAAGTGATTGACCGCTTTACCTACGAGTTAACCGGACGTTTTAAAAAGGACATTGATAAATTGAACGCAAGGGATATAGAAGAATAGATTCTAAAGTCTATGGTTTAGGATGACGCATACTTTTTATATATCAGAACGGCCTTTCTTTCACTAGCAATTAGGAACTGGGAATTAGTAAAAAGGCTCAGGTTTAAATATTCTGTGATTTTTAAGAGTTAACATATTCCACATTATGACCCCTTAATCCTTCCGGGCTACCGGAACAGGCTCTGAAAGGGGACTTTACGGTGGAGTTTAATAAAAAACAAAAAATAGCTCAGAGAGCTGTTCTACAACAAAAAAACCTGCCAAAAGAATTCAATATTCTTTCAGACAGGTTTATTAAATTATAAAAAGGGTTTTTATTTAATAATAAAAAGTCCTCGTTGTTCTTCACTACCTGAGATTAATTTCCAGCCAGTTACTTCTTGCACATCATCTTTACTGGCAAATATCCGCCATCTGTAAACTGTATTAAGCTCTAGGTCAGAAGCAGCATTGCCATCCGAATTAAACTCAATACTTAGTTGGTCTTTAGCTATTATAATATTTTTAGTAAGGTTAGCACCTGCACCGCTAAAGCCACCCCAAATAACATTACCATTAATATCTGATACTTCAATTATATAATCGCTTGTACTTGAATAAGCAACCCATGTAAATACCGGTAGGGTTTCTGTAATTTCAACAGGTACAGTTGTGCTAGCTTCATTTGATGGGCTGGTAACTTCTACTGCACCGGTAACACTAAAAGCTCTTGTCACAACATTATCATTAATGGTCACAACAGGTTCCCCGTTTTTGATAATCCAATCGGGATCCACAACATAACCATCATTACCATAAGAAGCCCTGGCGATATATGTTCCATTAGGCACATTAGCAATGGTATATGCTCCTGCTTCTGTTGTTGTTACCAGACCGGGAATAGTTTCTTTTGTAATCCTATGTGTTAAAGAAACATCAACGATACCATTATCCGTAGCCAGGAAAGTAACTAAACCTGAAACTTCACCAATAGCACCTTCAGTCATATTTAAATTATTATCTGCACTTTCTGTATTACTGCTAACAGTTGCGCTTACCTCATCAGAGTTAAAGCCTGACATATATGCCTTAACATTATATGTTTCAGCAGGAACATTGTAAATAAAATATATACCATCGGCATCAGTTACTGATGAAAAAGCAGTATTGCCACTCTCGGCTACAATAAGTGCACCGGCAACGGCAGTTTCTCCGTTCATCACTTTTCCAGTAATACTACCACCATTGATTACAGGACTGGCTTGCATATTGTAATCGCTTATTGTTTCCAACCCTAACTCAACAGCCACAGAAACAGGTGTAGTACCTGCTGCAGGAATTCCCATATATGATTGTTTATTAAGATTCAGGTAATAAGAACCCGGTTCTAATTCAACTTTATAGGTTCCATCACTTCCAGTGGTAATTGTATTATCCGTAGGTGAATTTGTTTCTGAATTGTAAATAATAATTCTTACATCTGCTAGGGCTTCATCTGTAGCTGCATCATAAACTGTACCGCTTAAGAATCCTGTTGTAGGCTCAGGATCATCTTTTTTACAAGCATTTAAAATGCTAATAACCATTACAAATAAAATCCCGAACTTTATTAAATCTCTTTTCATGTTTTATCTTTTTAAATATTTTATTGATATCTATTATTGACACTTAAAACGATTCAAAAGTTGCAAGAGTATACTTTATTTGTTAAAAAATATTAAAATAATAATGCTGTATCTACAATTCTCTTTGTGTTCGGAATAATCATTTTTTCACGTGGATGAGAATAAGGTATGGTATCAGTAGTACAAACCCGTTTATATTTAAAGGATATATCATTCTCTAATATCATGGCTGCCAATTCGCCTGAAAGTCCAAATTGTTCATAATCTTCATCAACGACTAATAATCTTTCTGTTTTCTGAACCGAATCCAATATTGTTGTTTTATCCAATGGAGAAACTGTCCTTAAATCAATAACTTCCACACTGATACCTTCTTCATCTAAAATTTTAGCAGCTTCCAAAGAACGGTGAACACCTACACCCACACTAATCATGCTTAAATCTTTCCCTTCTTTTCTAATTGCAGCTTTCCCAATAGGAATAGGCTTACACTTATCTGGAACAAAGCCACTTGCCCCATCCACTGGAACATCGAAATCCAGCTTATCCCTTCCACCTTTACCCATATAATCCAGCCAATAATCTGATAATAATTTATGTTCAAGATAAACAACAGGCCCTTCATGTAGTATTGAAGACATCATTAAGCCTGTTGCATCAAACGGTGTAGAAGGTACCACAACAGTCAACCCGGGAATATGAGCCAACCATCCCCATAAACTTTGTTCATGCTGACCGCCATCGCCATAACCTCCTCCACAAGATGCCCTTACCACCATTGGGACATTCCATTTATTACCGGAAAAGCTTTCTATCTTAGCTGCGTGATTTAAAAGGCCGTCTATAGCGACACCAATAAAATCAATCAGCATAATTTCTATAATAGGTCTAAGTCCGGACATTGCTGCAGTAACGCCGGCACCTAAAAAAGCACTTTCACTTATTGGTGTATTGATCACCCTGCTACTACCAAACCTGGCGAATAAATTCATACGCAGGAGTTGAACATCTTCACCCATAATAATAATACGTGAATCTGCACTCATTGCCTGTGCAATTGCACTTTCTATAGCATTAGCAAAACTTATTGTATCCATTACAATTTTATTTTCTCGTTTAATTTTAACACCTCGTTTATCATTGTATCCATTTCTGTTTTAACCTCTTCACTAATCAATTCTAATTTTTCTTTCTCCCCCCGCAGTCTTTTTTTAACTCTAAGCAAAGGATCATTTTCTTTGAACAATTTACCCATTGCTGTTTTACCAATCAATGAAGTAATTTTGGTTAAACTGCCAAGTCTTTTTTGAATAGCAGCGCCTCCCGATGAAGTTGCAGATTTTAATAAAGGACCGGCAACTTGTTTTAGTTCTTTTAGAGGTTCGTTTACAATTCTTAATAATGGATCGCCAAGTAAATGCATATGGGGGCGTGTACAAGTTGCATGAACAAATGTTGGTCCCTTTCCTGACCTTGCCCTGGTAAATGCAATTTTGGCTACATTCCATACTTTTTCTACATCTGCCCCATTTAATTCATGGGCTGGAATTTTAAATGCTTTGGCCCTGTCAGCAAGTTTACCGGCTGTAACAGATGAAGAACGGGTTGTAATTGCCCACTCATTATTCTTACAAACAAATAATACAGGCAGTTTAAGGACTGAAGCAAAATTCATAGATTCCATTAGCATGCCCTGATTCATTGCACCTTCGCCAAAGAAAGCAACAGATACATTTCCTGGATTCAATTGTTTAGCAGCCAGGGCAAAACCTGCAGCTGCCGGCCCTGAAGAACCAACAATTCCCGAAGAAGCAACGAGTTTTTCTTTTGAAAAGATATGCATATGCCCTCCATTCCCTGAGCAAAGACCTTTTTTATGACCTAAAAATTCCAACATTAAGCTTTTAGGGTCAATACCGCGAATTATTGATGGGCAAGTACCTCTGTGGTCAAGAGCCAATGCATCACCTTCTTTCAAATGATTAAGTATACCTGCAACAATCCCCTCCTCTCCTATACTTGTATGCATTTCGCCAAAAATATATCCTTTATTCCATAAATTAATGACATGCTCCTCAAACACCCTACTCCTAAGCATCTGCTTATATATTTGCAACATAGTTAATGTGTCCATAACAAAATAGTTAAGTAAATATTAATAAGCCTGATTATTCCATTAAAGGGCAAATAATAACCTAAAGTTATGCTTTTTTTCTTTTGGTTGGTAGAAAAAACAGAATCATTCCGTATAACTCATGGAAGGTGAATCGTAAAAACACTTCCTTTGTTTAATTCACTTTCAACATGTAAGGTAGCATTAATTTTTTCTGCAAGTTCTTTACAAAGTATTAAACCTAAACCGGAGCCTTTTTCTTCTGATGTCCCTATAATTTTAGTATCAACATCAATTCGAAACAGCTTTTTCAAATCTTCCTCTGAAATGCCAATTCCTGTATCTTCAACTTTTATTTTCAGGCTCCCGTTTGTTCGTTCTGAAGAGATTATTACCATGCCATTACTACCAGTAAATTTAATTCCATTGGTAATAATATTCCTGAGGATCGTTAATAGTATATTTTTGTCAGTCTTAAATGCAGCATCATCATTAATCTTATTAATCAATTGAATATTTTTGTTCTCTGCCAATGATTTATTGTTTTTTATAATATTATCAACCAATATTTTAAGTGGAGTGTCTATTTGTCGGGCTTTAATTCCACCTAATTGTGATTTTGCCCAAAGCAGTAGATTATCCAGCAGTTCATAAACAGTTCCTGAAGACTTATTTAATTGTCCGGTAAAATATTTTATTTGATTTTGATCCAAATCATCTATATTTTCATCCAGACTGGATGCAATATTTCGGAAAGCCGATATTGGATTTTTAAGATCATGTGAAATAATGCTGAAAAATTTATTTTTTGTTGCGTTAAGCATATTCAATTCAATGTTTTTCTTTTCTAATTTAATATTAGATTTTTTTATGATCATCATTATTATTAAAATAACAACCACTAATACTAAAGACATTATCAGGTATATAATCAGAAATAATCTTTTTGTTTCATTCTTCTCAAGTTCCAGCTTATTTATTTCATTTACCCTGTTCAATAATTCAATTTCAATTTCCTTTTTTTGAGTCTGATATTTTACTTCTAGTCTATTAATAGCATTCATGCTTTTTTCATTAAAAATAGAATCCTTAATTTCATTATACAACTGGTTGTACTTATAGGCATTTTTGTAATTATTTTTAATCTTATTGATAATAGATAAGCGTTTATAATTCCCTTTGATTATGTTTTTCAGACTTATATCATGTGCAATTTCTAAGCTTTTATGTGAGTATAGTTCAGATAACTGATATTCTTTTTTCCTTAAATATAAATCAGCAAGTCCGCTTAATGACATACATAATGAATAGTTTATTTTCAGTTCTGTAAAAATACTTATAGCCTCTTTGAATAGTTTTTCAGCTTTACCAAAATCATCCATTTGAGAATAAACACTGCCCAAATTAGATAATCTTATCCCTGTTTCTTTTTGATTTCCTAACTCCTTATCAATATAAAGTGCTTTGTCCAGAAAAAATATGGCTGAATCGTACATCTCAATATTTTTATAAATAAGCCCTATACTATTAAGGCGTATGGCCATTTTGTCTAGCTGATTTTCTCTTTCATCAATTACCAGTGCTTTTCGAAAATATTCAAGGGCAATGTTATATTTCTTCCACTGCTGATATAGTTTACCTAAAGCATTATAATCAAGCGACAACATGGATTGATTATTCGTTTTAAGATCAACCGCTAAAGCATTTTCAAAATAATGGGCCGCTTTTTCAAAGTCTGCCAATTTCATATATGCATTGCCCAGGGAGCTATACGCGTTAGCCGTTTCGGTAAAATTACTATCCAACCTGGCATATTTTAAAGCTTTATTATTATACTTGATGGCTTTGTCGTATTTTGCCATTTCTATAAATAAAAAACCTGCATTACCATAAGCATTAATAGCAATAGCATAAGAAGAGTCAATCGTGTTTAATGCCGATTCTGCTGATTTCAGATAATAAATAATTGATTCTTCATAATTATTATTGTAATAATATTCATCTGCAAGCAAACTGTAAACTTCCGCTTTTCTATCAACAGTACAAGTATCTGAAACCGCCTTTAGGCTATCAATTGATTGTTGGGTAAATACCAGGGCAGCAACTGACATAAAAATCCCGGTAAAGAATAGTTTTATTAAGACTTGCTTCATTATTAATTTTAGTTCTACATATTAGAAAAAGCGAACTTATAGAATATTATTGAAATATATGATTTTTTTTGCTTGCTGGCTATTGGCGGTTGGCTAATGACTAATGACTAATGACTAATGACTACGATTACCGAAAAATACCGCACATTAAGCAAACACATAACAGCACACGCCACTTTAAAAGGACAGGGGGAATACCTGCCATTAACAGACAGGCTGAACGAGCTAATTGATGAATATAATTTACTTATTAAAAGGCGTGTCGGCAACAATGCAGATAAGGGAGAAATAAAAGCAGAAGACCCGGAAATGGACTAAAAACCAAGCTATAACAATCTAAACCCGCGATTGAAAGTTTGGTAGCATACTATTAATCGCGGTTTTTTTATCTATATTTGTTAATAAATATTTTAAGTATTAAATCATAAAAGAACCGGGTACATGTAAGGTAAATAAACCTACCTTTCACTTTAGGTGGCTTCTAAAAATTCAAAGATTAAGGCTTTCAAATTTTTCAAGCTCGATTTTACTTCTGTAAATGAGTGTCTTGAAAAATTTGGTGAAATTCCCAACGAATTTCTTTTTCAAAGAAAGGAGGAATTTTTATTATCAAAACTGACTCTTTCATCTGACGGAAATGAATTAGAATGTATAGTACATGTTGTGTTAGGACAAATTTTTGAAATAAGCATAACTCCTTCAATAAAGTCTGTTAAAATAAAGCTAGATAGACTTAGCCTAAATCGAATCTGGGTTAACGAGAATTTATGTGAAAATGAATTAGAAAAAGTACCTAACAAGACGTAACTCTTTGTTGAATAATCATTACAAAATGAATTTATATTTCGACCTTATTGAAAATATAACAGAGTTTACAGCATATGACATTCGGGGGATGGAACATTATGTAGACATATTTTGTGAATAATGTAGGTAAGGAATCCTTTAATTTCGGCTTATTTTTTAATTTTTATGCAAATACTAAAAAGCCAAATAACATTATTAATAAAAAATTGCTACTTTTGTAAAAAATAAATAAATTTATGGCAAGATCACAAGAAACTTTCGGTAAAAAGGAAGTACAGAACAAAAAAGAGAAAAAAAGAAAAGAAAAAGAAAAAAAGAGATTAGCAAAAAAGGAAAGTGAGAAAAAAACTAGTCTGGATGACATGATTGCCTATGTCGACGAGAATGGAATGATAACTTCCACACCTCCTGATCCCACCAAAAAGAAAGATGTCAAAGCAGAAGATATTGAGATTGGAATACCAACGCGTGAATCAGATGAAAATGATGATCCAATTAGAAAAGGAATAGTTACCTTTTTTAACGATGCAAAAGGTTTTGGGTTTATTAAGGATACAGAAACAAAGCAAGATGTTTTCGTACATGTAAACAATGTACTTGAAGATATAAAGGAGGGAAATCTTGTCAGCTTTGAAGTTGAGATGGGGCAAAAAGGGCCTACCGCTGTTAACGTAAAAGTTTCTAAGTAGTGTTTCTTAGATACTCTAAGTAGCTTTAATTATATCAGCATTTATAAAATAATTTAAGGGGTTTCATCATGCAGTAATTTGTTTGTTATTGTATCATGTAGCCCTTATTTGCATTATATAGCTTCTATATCATAAAGTAAAATCTGAGTAAAAATGGGAAATGATAAGCGGGATGGACGTAACAGGAAGAATATCCATATTGGTGACCTTGTAGAAATTGTTCAGAAGCATCACCAACGATCAGGAGAATTAACAGAAGGTATAGTTAAGAGGATTCTCACCAAATCAGCCAATCATCCTCATGGCATTAAAGTTATGCTTGAATCCGGTGAAGTAGGCAGGGTAAAAAATGTAATTGAAGAGGATTGATACATTGTATTAATATTGTTTCATTGTTCTACATTAGGTAAACATGTTCAAAATTTATTCAGCATTATTAATGACAATCTTAGTCTTTACAATTTCATGTGGGACTTATAGTTATACCAGTACAAATATACCTATATTAGCTCCAACCATTTCCATTCCAAACTTCAAAAATAGTGCTGATTTTTTTGATCCTGATATTGGATTTTTTTTAGCAGAAGCATTACAAAAAAGGTTTCAACAAGATGAAAATGTTGACTTAATAGAAGAAAATGCAGATATCTTAGTTGAGGGCAAAATTATAGATTATCAAATAAAGTCAACAACTCTTTTGTCAACAAATTCGACGCAAACCAATAGTTTATCCATTATTGTTAAGTTAAAAGCTACGATTTTAAACGAACCTGAACGAAACATCAATAAGAAATTTACTGATTTTGTTGAATATAATGCAAACCAGAACTTTACCAATGTAAATGATAGTTTAAACCTAATTTTATCAGAAAAACTGGCAGATAGAATATATTATGAAATGGCCATAAAATGGTAAAGTAATATTAAAATTTTCGTTCAGGTTTTACTAATTATCCGGATTAAATTTATCGTTATCCCATGTTTTAGGATTATCAATAATATAATTTGAAATACGGGTATAATCAGCATCGTTTCGAATTATGTGCTCAGAATAATTGCATTGCCATAATTTTTTATCAAACCGTTCCCAATTTTATTTTTTCACACTACGGATATATTCCTTTTAATCTGATTGAACGTCTCGTCTGTGGTGTTTTTTTGGATTGTATTTCAAAACATTTATTAACTACCCTAAAAACCCCATAACTAAATAAATTAAAGTAGTTATTCCTCCAGTTAATAAGGCATAAGGTAACTGGGTTTTCACATGGTCAATATGGTCTGATGCAGAAGCCATGGATGAAATAATTGTAGTATCCGAGATGGGTGAACAATGATCACCAAAAACACCACCGCCAAGGGTTGCTGCAACAACCAAATAAATATTAGCATCGTGTACTGTGGCCATAGGAATGGCAATAGACATCATTATAGCAAAAGTTCCCCATGAAGTTCCAGTAGAAAAAGCAATAAAAGCACTAATTATAAAAATAACTGCTGGTAAAAATTCACGTGAGAGCCATGCTTTTGACCAATTGGCTACATACAAACCTGTCCCCAACTCATTACAAACAGCACTTATAGCAAAGGCTAACATCATTAATAAAGCTAAAGGCATTAGTCCGCTTATTCCTTTTAAGGCTGTTTCGACTAACTCTCTTGATTTCAATATTTTTTGAACCCTGTATAAAATGATCGCTACAACTATTGCTGTAATTACTGAATATAAAACAGCAGCAGAACCGGAACCCCGCCCAATTGCCTGACGAAGATGATTTCCAAATGAAGAAAAAGTCTCTACCTTTTCCCAGCCAGTAAAAGCCAAAGTAAAAGGCATCATTCCTACCATAGTGAAAAGAGGTATTACCATGTTAAAAGCTTTGGGTTTCACACCTTTTACAGTTTTTGTAGAGGTTATACTATCAGAAACCATTGGTCGGGCATTGTCGTTCAGCAATTTGCCTGTTTTCTTTGTTCGTTGTTCAGCTTTACGCATCAGACCAAAATCTTTTTTGCTGACAATTATTACAAATACCATTAAGAGCGTTAGAATGGGATAAAAATTATAGCCAATAGATGACATCAACGTTGTAAATGGGTCATCAATACCTTGAGTTATCAGTAAGCCCATAATAAAAGCTCCCCATGCATTAAATGGGATTAAAATGGCAGAAGGTGCAGAAATTGAATCAGCAATATAAGCCAATTTTTCTCGTGGTATTTTTAATTTGTCAAAAACAGGGCGATAAAGTGTTCCAACGGTAAGTGAACTAATACTTGTCTCTACAAAAAGTGAAATCCCTGTCAATAAAGCGAAAATTTGTACAATTACACGGCTTCGCCCACTTTGTTGCTCTTCATACTTTTGCAGAAGTTTTGTGATTCGTTGCATAAAACCTTCGACCCCACCTGAAGTTTGTATAAAAATTAGCAAAGCTCCCACCAAAGCACTAAACATAATGGTCCTTGTATTTCCTTCAGATTTAAAAACAGCAACAAAACCTTCAATGGTGGCAATAGTTCCATCAATAAAGTTCCATCCGCTAATTATTAACCAACCCAGCCATATGCCTAAAACCAGGGCAATATATACCTGCTTTGTTCTTAGTGCCAAAATAATTGCAAATGCCGGTGGTAAAACCGACCAAATTCCAAAATCACCCATAATAAATAGAGAATTAGTATTTTAAAATACTGCCGAATTTACCATAATAAATGACAAATCACAAAATTTAATAATCAAACTATTTGTGAATTTAATGCTGTGGTTATTAGCGGATACTAAGTATTAATTCAAATTTGTGGTGTTGCTCTTCCGCCCCATTACCATGTTTGTGTTTTTCACCCAAACCTTCCCATTTATGGATGAGCTTGAATTTTTTTAAATAATTTGCTACTTCATCCACATTTAAGAAAGTTCTGAATTTACCATTATTATCTGTATAAGATGATTCAGAAAACTTTTCCCATTGCTTTGTTTTAGGCATAAATGTTTTTTCCTGTTTGGTAAAACCGGTTAGAAATATAAGCCCATTTTTCTTTAACCAGATGATGGCTTTTTCTGCCAAAAGTTGAATTTGTTTTTGAGATAATATCTGGAACTTTACCGCCAGTTTTTATTTTATTACTGTGATTTATAAGCAGATTATCTTCTTTTTCATCAAAAAAGTTATTTGATTGATAAGCTTGGTTGTATTCGTTCATAAATTAGTTGCATTTTTTGCTTAGATCAAAAATGCAAAAATATTAGAACATATTCATAAAAGACTGGTTTCTTACTTCCAAAAACCGGAAAGTTTTGTTATTCTACTGATATTTAATGGTAATAGTAACAAACATAGATAATTGCCTTGAAATATTAGACAAGATATAATCCAATAAACGAAAAGCATTATAGCTGAATCCGGGTACTAATTGCTTAATTGAGAGTCCACCACTTATTAAATAACGTAAGGGAGTATGATACTTTATTGATTCAATTTTTAATTCTGGAATTTTTACAGCAAGCATTTTTTGGTCACGTTCGAAAACAATCCATGGTAAAGCCCCATTAGCACCCGATAAAGGTCCAGCATTTGGAATTTTCCAATCCCCTTCAGGATAAAACGGCTCATGATGGAAATTTTTATAGATAAATCTTCCCCACCAACTATTTGCTGGTTCTATCATAATTATTTTACCGCCTTTTTTTAATATGCGTTGAGCTTCTGATAAAAACTTTTCGCTATCCGGAATATGATGAAAGGTATCGATCATAAAAATACCATCTATACTTTTATCTTCAAAAGGCATATCCAATGCCGAAAAACTTAGATCATTTGTTGGTAAGGGTAGAACATCAGAACAAATAACACCAGGTTCTATTTCCTTTAAAAACCCACCACCTGAACCCAGCTCAATAAAAATACCATTTTTATTATTTTTAATTTCTTTTGAAAACTCAGCATACCATTCCAAATAAAGTTTGCGCAGAAATAGTTTATTTTTAATAATTTCTCTGTGTTCCAGGGTTCTCTCCGGAGCATCAAGAGGATATTTGAACTGGTGTTTTATGGACATTTTATTACAAAATTATTTTTTCTACTTTTCTATTCACTTATAAAAGCCATATATTATTGGCACTTAATCCGTTATGATATTAAAGGTTGTCCTTTTTTAAATGCCAATGACTCTTTAATTGCCAGTTACTATAGTTTAGAATAGCGCATATTTTTCATATATCTGTTTTGCCTTTCTTTTACAAGTAATTAGTAAACTGGGAATTAGTAATTAAAGATATTGGACGTTCATTTTAATTACCAATTACCAATTACTTGTTAATCAGTCTCTGATCGGTAATTTCAGAAATCACCGCCATTTTAAACCAGAGCCTTGCCAGTTACTTATATACTAATTACCAAATGTGAATTTATAAAATTAAACATAAAAATACAGACTACGATAAATCAGGGTTGTCTACTTACACCCGTAGAAGAGCAGCACCACTAGAATAACCACCACCAAACACTGTCAGACAAACCAAATTACCTTTTTCCAGTTTGTTCATATTCTCAGAAAGGCCAATTCCTGTACTGACACAGCCCGTATTACCTAATCTTTCAACATTGGCCACTACTTTTTCCGGCTCAATTTCAAGCTGTTCCATCACATTATTTAAAATACGCACATTAGCCTGGTGAGGAATAAGCATATCCAAATCATTAATTGTAAAATTATTGTTTTTCAGTATATCTTTGGTAATCTGAGTCATATAATTGCATGCGTGGATAAAAACATCTTTTCCATAGCGCATTTTTATACCTTCATTGAGTGGTTGCAGTCCCACACCAATAGTTCCTTTACCAACATTAGCCAAACCCTGGGTAGTTATCTCAATAAATTCTAAATCATTTTCCGAGACCCTTTCTTTTGAAACAAATAATGCTGCAGCACCATCTCCCCACAAGTGTCCTGCAAATTCGTCAGTATCAACACTGTAACCTGTATTATGCTCTGATACGATTACCAAAGCTTTTTCAGCTTTTCCCATTGCAAAATAGCCTTCCACAATTTCAAGGGCATTAATTAATGAAGAACAAGCTGAGGAAATAGAAACTGTACGAACATCTGAGACATCGTAATGTTCCTGAACCACATGTGCTAAAGTACCAACGGTGTCATAAGGAGTGTAGGTACCACCAATAATCAGATCAACTTCATCAATACCATAAGAATTAATCTCCAGCACGCGTTTTGTTGCTTCAATGGCCATTGTATTGGCATTTTCATGTGGCTCAGCTTTTCGCCGGGTTTTAATTCCGGTACGGGTGTAAATCCATTCATCAGTTAAGCCATTTTTATCCAAAAAATAATTATTATCAATTACAATTGACGGTAAATAATGAGCAATAGAATTTAAATACATTTGCGAAGTTTTTAGTTGTTTTGCGTTAAATAATTTTGAAGGCGCAAATGTAACAGAATATCATTAAAAATAAAATGACTTATTTTTAAAAATAGCTTACTTTCACTTCTGAACCAGAATCCAAAGCAGCTATCTCTGAAAGCAAGTTATTAGCCAGGCTGCTGGCACCAATTCTGAAAAGTTTAGGGTTCAGCCAATCACTACCCAAGATTTCCTTTACAACAGCATAATACTCTATAGCCTGATTACCTTTGGAAATTCCTCCCGCAGGTTTTAAGCCAATTTTTTCATTAGAATTTTTATGAAATTCATTGATGGCCATACACATAACATAAACAGCTTCCAATGTGGCAGCAGGCTGCATTTTTCCTGTTGAAGTTTTAATAAAATCTGCACCGGCTTCCATGGCAATTATGGAAGCATCCCAAATTTTTTGAGGTTCTTTGAGTATTCCGCTTTCCAGGATCACCTTTAAATGAGCATTACCTATTGCCTTTTTCACCGCTTTTATCTCATTAAAAACAGTTTGATAATCATCACTTAAGAATGTACCTATTGAAATTACAATATCCACCTCAGTCGCACCTTTTTGAACAGCCAGGTCAGATTCCAACGTCTTAATTTCCAGGAATGTTTGTGATGACGGGAAACCAGCAGCAACTGAAGCAATTCCCAGCTTTTTACCCATAAGGTTATTTTTAACAGTTTCAACAAGTGATGGATAGACACATATGGCTGCAACATTTGGCATATCGGAAAAAACAGTGGTGAATTTATTTACTTTTTCCACCATTTTTTCAACTTTACTAATAGTATCTGTAGAATTGAGTGTAGTAAGATCAATTAAACCAAATATATTTTTTAAAACCTCTGTTTGATAATATTGCTTACTTACTGCTTTTATTTTTTCAATTCTAATTTTAATATCACCTGATGACAAATTGAATTTATAGTTTTTTAGAAATTCCATATGCTTTTCTATTAAGATAAAAGACTAAATCTAAAGATAAATGTTTATTAGTAAATGACTATAGTTTATACCAATTTTTCATTGTTTTTATGTCGGTCAGCGTCACGGATTGTTTTTTTCTGTAAATTTTTTTCCAAAGCTTTTGTTAAATCAACACCTGTTTGGTTTGCCAGACAAATTAATACAAAAAGGACATCGGCCATTTCATCTGCCAAATCAATATTTTTGTCAGATTCTTTAAACGATTGGTCGCCATATTTCCTGGCAATAATACGGGCTACTTCGCCCACCTCTTCAGTTAAAATAGCCATATTGGTTAATTCACTGAAATAACGTACACCGAATTTCTTAATCCAGTCATTAACCATATTTTGTGCTTCGCTAATGTGCATGATACTGTGAATTAGAACGTTTCTATAAAGTCAGACATATTTTATTTAATGTAAGTCTGTCGTTAATTATTAATTTGGCACTTGTTGCTGATTTCTGGTTGTTTCTTACAATAACCAGTGACAAGTAACCAGAGCCTGTTTGATTATACAAAACAGCACTGAATAGGTAGAAACTATTCGAATTATTAACATAGGGGCTAATTACTCCTTATTTTTTGTATCAATGATAATGGTAACCGGACCATCATTTACTAATTCGACTTGCATGTATGCACCAAATTCACCGGTTTTAACTTCCCTGCCAATATCTTTACTCAATTGATTATTGAATTGTTCATATAAAGGAATAGCAATTTCCGGTTTTGCTGCATGGATATAGGACGGGCGGTTTCCTTTTTTTGTTTTTGCGTGAAGCGTAAACTGGCTAATGCACAATACATCACCACCAACTTCCGTAATTGACCGGTTCATCACACCTTCATCATCATCAAAAATACGTAAACGACTTATTTTCCCAGAGAGCCATTCAATATCTTCATTTATATCCTCATTTTCAATACCAAGAAGCACAAGCAAACCTACAGCTATTTCCGATTTCACCTTTCCGCCAACAGTTACTGAGGCCTTATTAACTCTTTGAATTACTGCACGCATAAAATAGTAGTTAGAAATTGTATTTCATGTTTTTATTTAGCTTCTGTACCCCGGCCTTTTACAATTTCTTCTAAAAGTTCTATAATAAATATGTTTTTTTGCGCTTGAGTATATTTTTTATTCCACGTTAACTGACCGAAAATGGTAAGGATAATAACTACAAATATCCCCAATAAAGACTCTAATATCTTTGGATTAAAAGAATCTGTCCCTAACAAATAAAACATGCAGGCAACCATAATCATCATTGCTACAGTAGCAATTATTTGTATAGTTTTAAACTGTTTGCCAATTTTTTCTTTTCTTTCTTTTAAATACTCAATATCAATTGGTTCTTCCTCTAACTTTTTGAAATCAACATAAGAGGTTTTATCAAATTCTTTAACAAGTTTTGCTTTTAATTTATTCATTAAACCATGTTTTTTACCAATTCAGTTTGTATAAAAGAAATTTCTTCACCAGTTTTTGAAATATGAAAAACCTTGTACCCGTACTTTCTTAATTTATTAACAGCGTTAATTGTTTGTTTTACCCCCACATTTCCAAATCGGTGATGAAACTCAACCAGTAATTGAGTAGGTTTGATACCAGAATTTATGATATTCTCAATAACTGTATATTCGCCACCTTCTATGTCCATTTTCAATATATCTATTTTATCGTGACCCAACTCTCTCATTATTGTTATTAACGATTTCACATCTACTTTATATGCCTCATTTTCAGTTGTTGGACGTTCAAGTATAGTAGCAGAAATATAATCCGGATTCTCCGGTGGATGGAACTTCGCTTTTCCATCAAAATCTGCTAGACCATATTCTTTAAGGATAAATTGCTTTGGCAAATTTTGATTTTTCACCCATTCAATGGATTTTGGAGTTGGGTCAAAAGCATAAATTTTCAAATCGCAATTATTAATGATTGCCAAATCAAAAGAAACATCATAGCCAATACCAAATGAATAAACAACAGAATTTTCATTCAGAAATTCAGGACATATTGTCCAGGCTGCATTCGGATTTCCCAATGTAATATGGTCACATTCAAAATCAATTTTTATAAACTTATCTTTACCACGTACTACTTTTGGAACACGTAAAAACTTTTCAAACAGTGAACGAAAAAAATCAAACATTGAATAAATGTATTAGAAATAACAATAAACACAAAAATAGTATTAATTACGAATATTGCATAAATTTAAAAAACATTACTTTTGCATACTTAAAATAAATCATTTGAGACCTTAATGTATTAAATGAAATTACTTTTAATCGCACTTATTATATTTGTATTGAATATTCCTTTTGGTTACTGGCGTGCCAATGTCAAAAAATTTTCCATTCAATGGATTTTAGCCATTCACTTACCGGTACCATTGGTTATTTTGTTAAGGATTTATGGCGACTTAGGTTTTGAACTCTACACCTACCCTGTTATTGTTGGTGCTTTCTTCCTTGGGCAGTTTAACGGGAAAAAATTATTTACCCGCTTAAAGAACAAAAACAAGCAGGGACTCAGTTCTTGCCTGGTAATGGACTATTATAGGTTAATTAGAATCCGAACCAATAATTAAAATATGTTTTATTGTTGAATCTAGTAAACTTATTGAATTTTAAGCTAAATATTTATATACCATTTTACTTAATTTTTTACTATCAATAGGTTTTGATAAATAATCGTTGCAGCCTGCAGATAGTGCCCGCTGTTTATCTTCGTGCAAAACATTAGCTGTTTGTGCAATAATGGGCAAGTCAGGTTTTATCTTTTTTATTCTTCGTGTCGCTTCAAGTCCATCCAGCCTGGGTAGTTGTATATCCATCAAAACAAGGTTAATTTCCGGATTATCTATACAGCTTTGAATGGCCTGTAGTCCATCATTTGCTGTTAAAATAATTACACCACTTTGTTTTAAAAGTTCTTCAAGTATTAACAAACTATATTCTTCATCTTCAACAATAAGAATTGTTATACCTTCTAATTTTTCAGATTTATCTTTTTCTACTTTTTCTGTAACATTACTCTGGGTTCTGACAGCACTTTTAAAAGGTAATGTAAAATAAAATACTGACCCTTCTCCCTTTACTGATTCTGCCCAGATTCTACCACCTAAAAGTTCGACAAACTCTTTTGAAATTGACAAGCCTAAACCTGTTCCACCGAAAACCCTGTTATATGTTTCGTCGCCTTGCCTAAAACGATCAAAAACATATTTCAATTCGTCAGGAGTCATCCCGATACCACTATCTTTTACCGAAAATAAAATTGTGTCACTATTTTTTATCTCATAACTAAGTTCAATACTACCCTTTTCGGTAAACTTAATGGCATTTCCAACCAAATTGATTAATACCTGCCTCAACCTGGATTTATCAGTGGAAATCGATTTTTCAACCTCAGGCTTGTCTATATGTAATATTAAAGGTACTTGTTTGTCACCCTTTTCTATTATCAATGACTGAAAAAACTGATAAATTTCTAATAGAAGAATATTTAAATCAAAATCTGTTTCAACGATATCCAATTGTTTAGCATCTATTTTTGAAATATCAATGATATCGTTAATAATATCAAGCAAATGAATCCCACTATTTCGAATAATTTCAACATATTCCTTCTTATCGTCAAGCGCTAAAGTATCATGATTTAGTAATTCTGCAAATCCTAAAATTGCATTCATTGGCGTCCTGATTTCATGGCTCATATTTGCCAAAAATGATGACTTTAACTTATCGCTTTCTTCCGCTTTTTCCTTAGCATTTTTTAAATCATCAATAAATCTTTTTCGGTCTGTTATATCACGAAGGTGTTCAATTACCTGAAACACTTCACCGTTTTCATCAAAAATAGGATAGGCCCTTATTTCCAACCAGGTATTTAGTTTTTCATCATACCTTTCAACTTTAGATGCTTTTTTAGTATTATAAACCAAAGTTGTTGCACAAACTTTACAAGGTGTATCACACCCAATCAATTTATAACATTTTTTCCCAACTACTTGTTGATATGTAAGGTTCAAGTAATCATAACCAGCTTTATTATACCTAATTACATTATGTTTATTATCCTGAATACCAATGATATCAGGGATTGAGTCAAATAAAGTTTCTAATAATTTTGATATTTCCTGATGTTTTATTTTACTGCTTTTTAAAGCATTTTCGGCTTTTTTCTGTTCGGTTACATCATGAACAATAACCGACATCATTTTACCATCCTTAAACAAAAACGGTGAAGCATACATTTCAACATCCCTGATTTCTCCATTAGCAAGCTTATGCTCAAAGTATAAATGATTCGCTTTTTGCATTATAGCAACTTTCATCTTTCTGTCAATTTCTTCGTATGGTACAGTATTAACATCATAGATTCTCATTTTCAAAAACTCTTCTCTGGTGTACCCATAAAATTTAATAGCAGCACTATTAACATTAATTATGTTTTTTGTTATTGGATCAACAAATAACATAATAGCCATGTTATCTTCAAAATACCGCCTGAATTTTTCTTCACTACTTTTTAAAATGCTTTTTTTTTCAAAATCAGAGATGTATTGTTTCTTAAAAGCCCTAAATCCGGCCAATAATGCTAAAACACCCATTGTGTATAATAAAAAAAATAATACAAGACTTCTTTTTTGATACTTAACGGTCCACTGTTTTAGTGCTGTATCTTTTATTAGTTGTTCATTTTCAAGGCCATCATTAAATTTCACATTAGATGTTATTCCTGCAAAGTCATAAATCAGGAAAATAGCAATGAGCAAGGTCCAGATTAACAACAATATAATCAAATAACGGTTTAAATAAGAAGTATTCATTCAGTGAACTCAATAATTACTAAAAGTAACCGTTAAAATAAGGTTTTTTATATTAATCTCAAAATTCCATAAAGCACATACCTGATTTAAAAAGAAAAATTTAACTTTGAATAGTTTATTACTTTTTTAAAAACACATTTAAGTTAAATGAAAGTAATTTATTCTGAATATGAAAAAGAGGCTTTGAATGAACTCAATTTATGGGGGAAAAAGATGCTGCAAAAACCTTCTTTCTCTAGTCAGTTGACAAAAGCATTACAAGACAAGCTTAATGGCTTAGTACCTGAAAAAGTACATAAAGTTGTTACCGCTGCCATAAAAAACATGATCCAGGCTGTACTAATCGGTTCGAAATTCATTACAAAAGGGCCTTTGCCAGATCAATCATTACTTGAAAGAGAGAAACTTGTTCAAAAAAAAAGCGGCTTCTACAAGAAAGCGGCTATGGCAAGTGGTGCTGGTACAGGTGCAGGTGGTTTTTTCCTTGGATTGGCAGACTTTCCAATTCTTTTAAGCTTAAAAATGAAATTCCTGTTTGATACTGCAAGCATCTATGGTTATAATGTAAAGGATTTCAAGGAGAGGGTATATATATTGTATATATTTCAGTTAGCCTTTTCAAGCCATGAAAAAAGGACAGAGGTATTTGAAATAATAAATAACTGGAACTCATATTCAAAACAACTCCCAGAAAAGGTAGAGGATTTTAATTGGCGATCATTCCAACAAGAATACAGGGATTATATTGACCTACCTAAGATGTTGCAATTAATTCCTGGTTTTGGAGCCATAGTAGGAGCCTACGCAAATTTTAAGTTCATTGAAAAGCTTGCAGTAACAGCCATGAATGCATATAGAATGAGATTGTTAACATCTAAAGGGAACTTCTAAAAATTCAGTTTCAAGAATAAAGATTCAAGTGACAGCTTGTCAATGCCTGAAACTTGTATATAACAACGGAGATAAACGCTTTTTAATTAATTTAGATAATTATTATAAGCCTAGATTTATTGTTTTATGCTGAAATAGCAAACTTTTTTTGAAGCGATTTTATTTTCTGGTCTGATAATAACCAGGTTCTTGCCTCTTCCGGTGTTTCAAAAGATTTTACTTCTACTTTATTTAATTCCGAATTGAAAATTAGCTGATCAAATAAAACTTCGGTTAGCTTATCTTTACTTTTAATGTAGGCAAATTTTTCAACACCTGCATTTTTCATTACTGAATGAATTTTCTGATAAAACTGGTTTTCTTTACCCCAAATTTGTTTATACACCAACTGCTCAAAATCAACCAAAATAAACTTTGGGTTACACCTATTTATTGAAACAGCAGCTGACATAAAACGTCGGGCAACATTTTTATATCGCAGTCGGGCACTTGCACTTTTCCATTCCATATTAAAAAGCGATAATTCCCTATCGTGTTGTAATAGTTGGTGTTCGTCTATGTATAAAAGCATTTTTATAAGTTTTAATAATAAAATTAATTTCCACTTTTATATAAGACACATGAGTTTGATTTTACCCTTATTGGTGAATTGATATTTTTCATAAAACAAAAAAGCTCGCAATTACTTGCAAGCTTTTTTAGTTTTAAAGGCCTATATTAGCTATTAAAAAAAGTGCAATTACATCATATCCAAAGCTTTTTTTCCTTCTGGTGTTACCATTTCAGGTGACCAGCTTGGTTCCCAAACCAATTGCATACTCACTTTCTCCTCTTTATAGAAACGCTCAATTGTTTGTTGGGCATTTGAAACAATTACATCGCCTAAAGGGCATGCTGGTGTTGACAGGGTCATATCTACCGAAATTGACTCGCCTTTCTTATATTTAATACCGTAAATAAGTCCAAGATCGACAATGTTTATATCTATCTCCGGATCAATAACTTCTTTTAATAATTCATTAATTGTAAACTCTTCGCTTTTCGGATCAAATGTTTTTGCCATTTTGTATAATATATTAATTCTTATTATTAATTTAACTAAGACAAAGGATAAAAGTATAAAGACAAAAGTAGGGTCAACTATTAATCTGAGCAGCTATTTTTTGTCTTTTCCCTTTTGCCTTTTATCTTGTTTTACAATTCTTCTGTTTTTATTTTATGAGAAAACATTTTATAAATATTTATATTGTATAGTATCGCTGTTGCCAGCAATAAATATGTACCTATTTGAATAATCAGGCTAACTCCACTCAATAATCCAACAAAAAGGAATATAATAGTAAGGTTAAATGCCCAAAACTGCATGCTTAATATTTTTTCTGAATATAAATCTTTTGGCAATGGTGTTTTTACTTTACCCACCAATTTTTGATACCGTTGCAACCAAATAATAAAAGGCAGGGTTTTATATGCCTGGCCTAATATTAATGACGTAATAAAACCAAGCAAAATAGACATCCCGTAAAGAATATTTACCCTTAGCATAAATTTCATCCCTGCACTTGATTCCAGGCTAATAAAAACAGCAAGGATTATAGGTGCAAAAAGTAAAATTATAGAAATTACCGTGTGCTTTAATGGTATATCAAGGTTTTTACGTGCACGTTTTTTATAGGATTGGAACACATAAAGCATAAAAGAAAAAATTCCTGCCCCAATCAGAATAACAGGTAAAATAAAAAAACCTTTATGAATAAAAACCATATCCAAGAAAAAAATCAACATTCCTGAATTAACAAGGTAAAATGCCCAGTATAACCTTTTTCTGTTTAAAGCATGCGATAGGAAAAACATGGGAATAAGTGAGGCACCAACTCCCATAATCAGCAGAAGAAACCATCCTACCATACCTGTATGTGCATGGGCTTTTAAATAAGTAATATGAGCCTCAGGTAAAAAAACATGTTTAAAGTTTGCTGATATCAGGAAACCCAGTAAGGCAGTAACAAAAAGCCAAAATACTGAGGAAACAATTAATGAGGATTCAATATTCCACTTTTCAGCTGATTTAGCCGTTAACACAATATTTAAGGTAAAAAGAATTATGGCGATAAACAATAGTGTTGCAGCAATCAGTAAAATCAGTCCAAATTGACTAATCCAAAAAGTGTAAACAATTAACACAACACCAATGGCAAATGCGGAAAAATTAATTTTCGCCAATTTTTCGCTATACAGGGCAACTTCCATTACTACCGGAATTAACTGATACAAAGCGCCAAATATAACCATGCTTATCCAGCCTAAAGTAGCAATATGGGTAATGGCTAATATTTTACCGTTGAAATAATGACCGGTTAATTCATTAGCAGCCAGGATCATGAAAAAGCTCAAAAATAGAAATGAAATCGCACCAAAAGCAAAATGAGGTAAAACAACCGAAGGATGCGGTGCTCTTTGTGTACTTAAACCTTGCATATAATTTAGTAATTAAAGTTAGATTTTAGAACTTAGAAATCAGTTATCTGTTAGCAAAAAGTTGAAATCCATAATCCACAACCAATAACCTGTAACTCGCAACCTGACTTATCTTATTTTTTTAAATATCACCATCTTGGTATTATCCAAATTAACTTCTTTTGACAAATAAACATAACCACGTTCATCCAGCTGTGGTAGCAAAAATTGTGGAATTTTTTTATGGTGCACATATAAACAATAATCATCCGGTAGGTTTATCAATTCCTCAAGAATAGTAACCATCGGTTGTGGCATTTCTAAATCCCGTACATCAATTTCTTTAAATTTTTCTTTAAAAGAAGCCAATACCGAATCAATATCATCGGTTTTAGCCTCATCCATTGCCTTTTTGTTTAATTCATCACTTTTATCTTCTACCACCTTTTTTAAATAAGTATGGATTTC
Organism: Bacteroidota bacterium; assembly: GCA_039714415.1. Taxonomy (GTDB): domain Bacteria; phylum Bacteroidota; class Bacteroidia; order Bacteroidales; family NBLH01; genus NBLH01. Next base: position 1,853 of record JBDLJL010000008.1, on the reverse strand, counting down.
TTTTTCTGAAATATGCTCTACTTTTGAAATAAATCCCTTTTGTTTCAATACATTAATAATTGGAACAGGCTCAAAAGTATTTACAATTTTAAGTACCTCGCCCTCAGTGAAAGTTTTTATGGTAGCCATTATTTCTTTAAAAGGATCAACCCCTTTAGCTAAATCATCACGGACATCCAATACCGTTATTTTATTATTTTTCAAATCAAACATTTTTTCCATTTTTTTGTTTATTTTATCATTAGAATGATTAGCTGTATCCGATAAGCCATGATTATCCACTTCAAAACCTAATTGTTCTAATTTGTCAAAAAATTCCTGAACATCTACACCACCAATTTTTGCAGCTATTTTTATTGTTACGCGAGGCGCTAAGGCTCTTCTTAAGACAGGGTTTTTCAATTTTCTGAAATTTGGGTTAATCTCAGCAATAGCATCAATAGCCTTTGGATTTGCTGTAATTAAAGTTGAAATTTTTGTATTAGCTGATATTAACATGTTTAAATCTCTTAATTTAGCACATTATTTTTTAAAATGTAATTTAGATTGATTCTAAACAGTGCAAAAATAATTATTATTTCCCAAGCTTAAAATGATTTATCCATAATCTGCATATTTATGAGTAAAAATACCAACATTTAGGTATGGTTTTTAACAAGGATGTGCGATTTTTTCGTAAATTTACATTAACTAAGCTTGATTAAGCAGAACTTTAATTAGAGTTTAACAATAAATATATTCATATGCCAAAAATAAGAGTTACCAAAGAATTTCAGTTTGAAATGGCCCATGCATTATGGGATTATGATGGAGCTTGTAAAAACATACATGGGCACTCCTACAAACTATTTGTCACTATTATAGGTGAACCAATAGATGATAACAACAACCCTAAAAATGGAATGGTGTTGGATTTTGGAGATTTAAAAAAGTTTGTTAATTCAACGATTATCAATAAATTTGACCATGCTGTAGTATTCAGCTCACACGCACCTACAAAAGATTTATTTTTTTCTAAACAAATGTTTGAAAAATATGAGATACTAGACTTTCAACCCACTTGCGAGCTTTTAGTAGCTGATTTTGCAGCCAGGATCAAACCTATGCTCCCACCACAAATAAAATTATTTAGTTTAAAATTATACGAAACTTCTACATCTTATGCTGAATGGTTTGCTTCTGATAATGAATAGAGGGACAAAATTTATATTTCTTTAAGAAAAAAACTAAGCCAGAAAATGAACAATTGTGATACACTTATTGTTCATTTTATTGTACCGTTTTGAGACAACTAAAATCAGGGTATCATACCAACCAGCAGGTAATTAGGCGATAAATTAAACCTGAAAACAAACTCGTATTGGGGTGCAGGTTATAGAATTAAAACACATTTGATAATTTGGACATTTAACATATTACCTGTCCCTTTTTTGAAGGGGACAGGGTCCTAATGACAACTGTCCTTAAGGGACTTTTTTAATAAAATAATATTAAAAAAGCACACAACACCCGCTAAATAATCATTGCTGCACAAGCAGCAACGATTTTTAGCTTAATGTTGTATGCCATTGAGATAAAACCCCGTCACATCTTCAATTACATTTGTTGCTCTACTCCTTCAAACCAAAAGACTTTCATGCCACCCATCACTGCCATTTTAAGTATTTCCAGCACTGTACAGATTCAAATAGAAATACTGAAATGACCTAACCAGCACTATTAAATCCACCATAAAGCGAATTGACAATTAGAACAGTGCAGTTAAATGCACTTTTGAGCTATAAAACCCGATCGAATAGGTAAAGTCACTTGTGAAGTGTATTTAATTGCACTTTTATTGTTATTTGTTTAAA
>JBDLJL010000007.1:0-56376 GCA_039714415.1 Bacteroidota bacterium | reverse complement strand
ACCCAAAATTCTTGAAATGGAAAAAAGATTAAAGCAAATAAATTCTTCAAAAAAAGCTTAATTTATGTCAAAAACAACTTTCATCATATTTGAAAAATGCTTTTTGGTAAGACATGGTTTAATTTCATTGCTTAAAGAAATTCAAGGAGCTGAACTATTTGGGGACTTTAATTCAGCATACAACTTTGCTTCACTAATTAAAACCCAAAACCCGGATATTATTATCATTAATCAGGAGCTTTACCGTAACATTAACACTCAAACGATCAAAAACTTATCAGCTGAATATAATTTCAAGCTTATTGGGATTACAGACAAGAAAATGGAGAATACAGATTCCCCTTTTAGTGAACTTATTTATTACAAAGAAGAGAAAGTTGAAATTTTAAAAAAAATAAATAACATAGTTTTTCATATCAGTGGTAATAAGAAAAAGATAAAAGACAATAATGAAATATCTGAACGGGAAAAAGCTGTTTTAGAATGCGTTGCCAAAGGAATGACGAACAAAGAAATTGCTGAAAAACTTTTTATTAGTGCACACACGGTTATTACACACAGAAAAAATATTGTCAGGAAATTAGGTATAAAAACAGTTTCCGGCCTGACCGTTTATGCTATTTTAAATAAAATTATTGATATGACGGATTTGAAGTAAAATTCATAGTCCATTAATTACACCAATTGTATCAGCGGGCACGCTAGGACTCACGCCAATATTGCTTTTATGTAACTGTCTGTCATATATATAAAATTCAAATTTTACTGTATCATAGTCAAAAGGTGGTATAGTATCTTTTGTTGCCGGATCAATATATTCGTAAAAATCCATAGTAACTTCAAAGTCTGCCGTAAGGGTTTTGTCTTGTCCTTCAGGCTCAAGGTATTCTGTTTTGAAATACTGATCTACAGCCAAATCTATTTTTTCAAAAACGCCATCCACTTTATTGTAAATATCAATAAATAAGTTTTTATTCCCAAGGGTGTCAAAACCGGGTAAAGTACCATCTTTTGGTAAACCAATATCACCATCACCGTCCTCAACACTCATAGTAAGTATAATTTTTTTCACTTTGTTTCCCAGTTCTGGAGAATCTATGGTGTCAATAAAAGCCATCTCTTTAAATTCGATTTTTGGCTCTATAGGATAAACCCTTGGTGGCACACAGGAAAAAATTAAACCAACAATAATTCCAATTAACAATAATAATGTCTTGATATTCATTTTTCTATTATTTATTAAACAAATTATTCATGCTTAGTCCTTAAAAAACGATTCAATCATTCAAATTATTACAGGTAAAATATAAAAACGGTAAAGTTCTAAACTTGAATATGAATTACAAAATTTATCAGTATTTACTTTTTCCTCATATAAATCTGCACCGGAACACCGGTAAAATTATATTCATCCCTTAATTTATTTTCCAGATATCTTTTATAAGAATCCTTTACATATTGAGGCAAATTACAGTAAAAAGCAAACTGGGGACTTACAGTCGGTAGTTGAGTAACGTATTTTATTTTCACATACTTCCCTTTTACCGAAGGTGGATGGTTTGCATCAATGGCCGCTAACATATATTCATTTAATTTAGATGTTGGAACTTTTTGCTTTCGGTTTTCATACACTTCTACTGCTTTTTCTAATGCTTTAAAAACCCTTTGTTTAGTAAGTGCTGATGTAAATATAATTGGAACATCGTTAAAAGGTGCAATTTTATCACGTATTTTTTGAGCATATTGCTCTGTTGGATTTGCTTCCTTATCCACTAAATCCCATTTATTAACCAATATAACAACACCTTTCCTGTTTTTTTCAATTAAATGAAAAACATTTACATCCTGAGACTCAATCCCCCTGGAAGCATCGATTAAAAGCAAACAAACATCAGCATTTTCAATGGAGCGGATTGACCGCATCACGGAATAAAACTCTATATTTTCAGAAACCTTTCCTTTCTTGCGCAGGCCGGCGGTATCAACTAATATAAAATCGTGACCATATTTATTATACCTGGTATGTATTGAATCACGGGTTGTTCCACTAATGGGCGTTACAATATTACGATCTTCCCCAATAAATGTATTAATCAGAGAAGATTTTCCAACATTCGGCCGCCCAACAATTGCAAATTTAGGAATATCTTCTTCCTCGTCAACTTCTGTTTTATTAGGTAATGCTTCAACAACTACATCAAGAAGGTCGCCTGTACCGCTACCATTAATTGAAGAAATGGAATATATATCACCTAAGCCTAATCCGTAAAACACATTTGCATCATACAAACGTTCATTGTTATCTACTTTATTAACAACTAGGAAAACCTTTTTATTACTTTTTCTTAAAATCCCTGCTATGGCATCATCCAAGTCCGTAATGCCACTTAAAACATCTACCAGGAAAATAATTACATCTGCTTCATCAATAGCCAAAATTGCCTGCTTCCTTATCTCCTCTTCAAATACATCATCTGAATTTACTACATAACCTCCAGTATCAATTACAGAAAAATCAAGACCATTCCAGTTAGAAATACCATAATGTCGATCGCGTGTTACACCACTTGATTCATGGATAATCGCATCCCTTGTTTGTGTCAACCTGTTAAATAATGTTGATTTGCCTACATTTGGCCTTCCTACTATCGCAACTATATTACTCATTCTATATTTCTTTTTGCTGTTGTTTTATTTTGGCAGCCTCTATAAATCCAGATTCCTACGTTATCATTCAGGCTACAAATTCTCACATTTTCTAATCTACTAATCTTCACATTTTACTTAGAACCTATTTCCCTAATCAATTCAGCTATTTCAATAATTAAATCCACTTTTTCATTTAAAAATTCTTTTTCAACCTTAATAGATTGAAGAAGTTTCAAACATTTTTTTGCACTATCCTTACTTTCTTCCAAAAAAGTTTTTTTATCGTACTCACCCAAAGCCTCTTCAGCTGCCAGATAGTTTAAGTAAAACTCATTGGCCAAATTTAGCAAGTTGTTTATAACAACAGTAACTCTTCCTGCTTTTTCCAGTGATTTCACAAAACTTACCACATCAACAGAAAAAGCAAACACCTTTAACTCCAGGCTTTCACGTTCGATTGATTTTGTTTGCATATCAATAAACTAATAACCAAATTTCTTTAATGGTTTACTACTATTTTTCCAATCCTTACTAACTTTCACAAAAAGTTCTAAATACACTTTTTTTCCAAAAAATGCTTCAACATCTTTTCTGGCTTGTACCCCCACTTTTTTTATCGCCTCACCTTTATTTCCTATAATAATCCCTTTTTGCGAATCACGTTCAACATAAATAATTGATCTGATTTTTATAATATCTTTTTGGTCTTTAAACATTTCCACCTCAATCTCTACAGCATAAGGTATTTCTTTATCATAATTCACCAAAATTTTCTCGCGTATAATTTCCTGAACGAAAAAACGTTCACTCTTATCAGTTAACTGATCTTTTGGAAAATATGCCGGCGATTCAGGCAAAAATTGGATAATTTGTTCAAACAAACTACTTATATTAAAATTTTCAGTTGCACTTGTAGGGATAATTAATGCTGTGGGTAATAATTCCTGCCACTTGTTAATTAGCTTCTCAACATTTTGTTGGTCAGATAAATCAATTTTATTAATTAAAAGAATTATCCTGGCATTCGATTCCTGAACCATTTTAAGAAAAAGCGGGTTTTTATCAACTTTTTCTACGACATCTGTAATATACAATATAACGTCAGCATCAGAAAGAGCAGATTTTGAAAACTTTAGCATAGATTCATGCAATTTCGATTTTGGTTGAATAACCCCGGGCGTATCTGAATAAACAATCTGAAAGTCTTCCCCACTAACGATTCCCATAATCCTATGCCTGGTAGTTTGAGATTTAGAAGTAATAATAGAAAGTTTCTCACCCACCAGCGCATTCATAATTGTTGATTTCCCAACATTAGGGTTTCCGATAATATTAACAAAACCTGACTTATGTTTACTCATATGTATTTTATTAATTTTTAACTAGCTTTCAAGTTACGTGTTACAGGATTCAAGTATGCAAGCATTAATATCTGAATTAAGATTCTGGTATCTAAAAACTAAACACAAATTTATAATTAACAGTTGGCGATTTACAGCAAACAACCAGTAACAAGAAACAGTCTATTCTTATAAATAACATTTCCAAATTATATCAAAGTTCGCCTTTCTAAACGACGCTACAAAGTTAATACTAATTGTTAGTATAATTCCCAATATCACAACAAATTGCAATAATTTTCCTATTTTTGAGATTATTAAGGGTGATTATTCATTAAAATACAAAAAACATATACAACTATGAAAAAAAAATCATTTATGGAAAATGCAAAAAGTTTTCTTTCATCGTGGAAAGATGATTTTGGCAAAAAAAATAAAGACATTCTTGATAGCAAGAAAAAACGTGATGAAGAGCTTGAAGCAATGAAACAGGAAATGCTTAAAACTTTTGAAGAAATAAAAACAGATCTTGAAGGAAAATCAAAAGATGTTGCAGAAACTTTAACCAGTGAATTTGCTGGCTTTTCAGATGCACTAAAAAAAGGAACTGCCGGTGTGACCGAAAAAATTGAGATTGAAAAACGCTTTGACCAATTAAAATTCTTTTTAAAAGATGCTGAAAACACCGGTGCCCAAAAAGTTGACAAATTGGCTGGTTTGATTAAAGAAAAACTCTCGGATTTTGATTCCGAACTTGTATCAGAAAAAGATACAACTAAGAAAACCGACCTCAATGAAGAAATGAAAAATGAGACTGAGACAGAAATCAATAAAAATGAGAATATTGATGATTTACAAAATGATGTAAACAAACTGTCTGACGATATTGATAATAAAATAAAAGATTAAATTGAAGATTTTTCGTTGAGGCTGTTTCATAGATAATATTTGCAAGAAACAGCCTTTTTTTATTTTTTGAAATTCATTAATTATCCTACAATCAACAACTATATTGATATAAAACAATAATATAATTGTTATTAAATAGCATTTAATACAATTTAGAACAAATACAAATTAAGATATTAATCTCTTTTTATAGAAAAAACAGTTATCTTAGCGATCATTTTTTAAACCAAAATTGCAATTAATTAATCACAAAAACTTTTATATTGGTGTAATGAGCGATCAGAAGCAAGAAAAAACATTTAGAGACAAGATATCCACGGTAAGTTTAGAAGGAAGCCGGGTATGGATACATTGCAAACAACCAAAAGGAACGCTTTATAAGTACCGTTCTGTTTTTGCCTATCTGCTATTAATTTTTCTTGTTCTGGCACCTATTCTTAAGGTAAATGGCGAGCAAATGATTTTGCTCGATGTATTAGGCAGAAGATTTATTTTATTCGGTATAATTTTCTGGCCACAGGATTTTTATCTTTTTTACCTAATGATGCTATCGGTCATTGTGTTCATCATATTATTTACGGTAGTATATGGTCGCCTGTTTTGTGGATGGGCATGCCCACAAACTGTTTTCCTTGAGTTTGTTTTTAGAAAAATTGAATGGTTGATCGATGGTACACCCGCAAAACAAAAAAAACTTGCAGCCCAAGGGTGGACATTTGAAAAAATATGGAAACGCACGATAAAGCATGGTGTGTTTTGGGGATTATCGTTCTTTTTTTCTAATGTTTTTTTATCTTACTTGATTGGCTTTGAAGAACTAATAAAAATTGCAAGTGAACCAATTTCTGAGCATTTAACCGGTTTTATTGCCATTAGTATTTTTAGTTCGGCATACTATTTTATTTATGCATGGTTTAGGGAGCAGGTTTGTACAATAATGTGCCCATACGGAAGACTGCAAGGAGTATTACTTGATAAAAACTCTGTTATTGTAGCTTATGATCAATACAGAGGTGAGCCAAGAGGAGTTGCCCGAAAAAAAGAAAAAGAGGAAGGAATAACAAAAGGTGATTGTATTGACTGTAAGCAATGTGTTGAAGTTTGTCCAACCGGTATTGATATCAGGAATGGAAACCAACTTGAGTGCATAAACTGTACAGCTTGTATAGATGCCTGCAATAAGGTTATGACTAAAATTGGTAAACCAAAAGGTTTAATTAGGTTTGATTCAGAAACAGGTATTAAAACAGGAAAAAAGTTCCAATTATCAACCAGGAATGTAGCCTATTCAATTGTTTTAGTTCTTATTCTTATTTTTGCTTCATTCTTGTTTTTCACAAGACCAATAGTTGAAACAACGATACTAAGAACACCTGGAATGACATACCAGGAACAGGAAAATAATGAATTGAGCAATGTTTATAATTTCAAAATAGTAAATAAATCACATGAACAGGTTCCAATTAGCATCAAATTAATTGAACCAGAATATGGAAGAATTGTTGTTGCAGGGAATATCTTACTTGAATACAATTCTAAAACCGAAGGAGTTATTGTCGTGTTTTTTAATAAAGATCAAATAAAGCAAAAAAGAACAAAACTCAGGTTTGGGATTTTTAAAGGAAAGGAACTTCTTGAAGATTATGTTTCTACTTTTACAGGTCCCGACATAAAGTGAAAAGTTTCAAATTTCAAGTATTTACTTGGTTATTTACCTTGAGACTTGACACAAAACATATTTAACAGCACATATTAAAAATATACGAATGAACATAAAATTTAACTGGGGTACAGGTATATTCACATTCATAGGTCTATTTATTATATCAATGATAAGTATTATTATATTTAGTTTTAACCAAAAAGTAAATCTGGTTACACCTGAATATTATCCAAAAGGGGTTAAATATGAAGACCATATTATTAAAGTTAAAAACACCTCTTTATTAAAAGGAAAAGTGTATTATGAGCGTGATAATAATAAAATCACATTAAACTTTCCTGAAGAATTTTCAGATAAAAAGATAAGTGGGACTGTTCAGTTTTATTACATTGCAGATTTTGAAAAAGATTACACTTCCGAGCTTAAGCTAAACAAAAATAGAAAACAGGAAATATCAACCGGTTTGTTTGCAGCAGGCAGGTATATTTTAAAAATTGATTGGAAAGACGGTGAGAAAGCATATTATCAGGAAATTGATTTAAATCTATAGAATAGTGAATAAATAGTCTATTTTCTTGATTATTAAGGCCTATTCATTATTTATAAGGTACTGGTTTAGCTACGCTGAGCTCTTCGAGGTTCTCGTTACGGGCTGATTTGCATAAGGCGCTAATAATCAGCATAAATCAATCAGGAGCCAATATCAAGTCAATTAGTACTTTATTAGAATAAAATTACCCGTATTAGTTAAAAATAATAATAACAGAAATATAAACCCTATGAATATCGAAATAATATTATCAGCTTTAATGCTTGGACTTCTTGGCAGTTTTCATTGTGCAGGAATGTGTGGCCCTATTGCTTTGGCAATACCCTTAAATAACCAATCATGGTTTAGTAAAATAAATGGATCGCTAATTTATAATATAGGTCGTGCTATTACTTATGCCATAATGGGTGGTATTTTTGGCCTCCTGGGGAAAGGTCTGGTTCTGGCCGGTTTTCAAAAATGGGTATCTATCATTATGGGGGGCATTATGGTCACCTCTGTTTTGTTCCCTTCCCTGTACAAAAACAGGTTTGATTTAGATAAAAGTGCTTTTTCTTTTGTAGGGAACTTAAAAATTAAACTCGGAAATTTATTACGAAAACGCTCATATGGATCACTATTATTAATAGGTTTACTTAATGGCTTGTTACCTTGCGGATTGGTATATATTGCTATTGCCGGGGCAATTGCAACAACAGGAAGTTTGTCAGGTGCTATGTTTATGTTTATTTTTGGTTTGGGTACTTTACCTATGCTTTTCGCGATATCAATTTTAGGCAACATTAGTGTAAAACTACGTAGTAAAATGACAAAAATTATTCCTGTCGTAGTATTTTTTATTGGCGTATTGTTTATTATACGTGGACTTGGATTGGGGATACCCTATTTGAGCCCACCTGAAAAAAAATTACAGGTACCTGACAAAATGGAGATGAAGATGAAAGGTTAATTAAAATGTTTCTAAAGTTACACATACAAATTATGAGATAAAAAAAATCTGATGAGCCATAATCATCAAGATAAAGAAAAAAACAGTACTTTTGAATTACAATTACTAACTAAAAAAACAAAAAATGAAGAAACTAAAGTTTTTAAGCTTAAGCGTGGCTACTGTGTTTATACTGGGGGTTTTTGTGGCTTGTGGTGGTGGTCAGGATGCCGAAGATACAAATGATCAGGACACAGATCAAACTGAAGAAGCAGTTGACGAAACTACGACAGAAGAAGCTACAGCTGATTTTTCAGATGGTGAGCAAATTTATAAGGATAACTGTATGGTTTGTCATCAAGAAAATGGACTAGGTGTAGAAGGGACTTTCCCGCCTTTAGCAAATTCTGACTATTTACTTGCTGATAAAAAACGTGCTATTTTACAAACCCTTCAGGGTGCAAAAGAGCCAATCACAATTAATGGGATAGAATACCCGGGTAATGTAATGACCATAGTTGACTTAGAAGAACAACAAACTATTGATGTAGTTAATTACATTCTGAACAGTTGGGGGAATAACGGTGGAACCGTTAACCTTGATGATGTAAAAGCAGCAAAAGAAGCAATGTAAAACACAATGCTTGAACTGGTTAAGAAATTTTTACTTTGACAAGCTCAGCATATAATATTAGGAACAGTCGCAAAACTTTAGCGACTGTTCTTTTTTTGATTTCTTTTAATACGTTAACTCCGATATAATAGTGGCATACAGAGCTTTCTTATTTAATAGTTAATTTTCAATTACAAACAAATATGTAAATTTGCATAAATTATTTTTTAAAAAATGGGGCAAAAATGTGTTCATTGTGGTGAGGATTGTGGTAAATTCCCTGTTTTATGGCAGAATAAACCATTTTGCTGCAACGGTTGTAAAACGGTTTTTCAACTTTTGAATGAAAATAAACTTTACAGCTATTACGAAATAGAAAAGACACCAGGTGTTAAAATTGAGATTGAAGATTTTGGCAGTAAGTATGCCTATTTAGATAATGATGAAATAAAAGAAAAAATCTTTGATTTTAGTGAAGGTGATTTTAAAAAAGTTACTCTTTATATTCCATCCATACATTGCAGCTCCTGTATTTGGTTATTAGAAAACCTAAACACCTTAAACAAAGGCATTACACACTCGATTGTAAACTTTGTAAAAAAAGAGGCAAGCATTACTTTCAATGAAAATGAAATCACACTTCGTCAGCTGGTTGAACTTTTGGCTTCAATACATTACATACCCAACATTACACTGGAAAGAATTGACAAATCAAAATCAGAAAAAAGCAATAAAAAACTTATCTTAAAAATGGGTGTGGCTGGTTTTGCTTTTGGAAACACCATGTTGCTTAGTTTCCCTGAATACATTAAAGGCACCATGGGAATTGAAAAGGAATTTGAAATGGTCTTTGGTTTTTTAAACCTTTTATTTGCCATTCCTGTAGTGTTTTTTAGTGGTTCCGATTACCTGTTATCAGCATGGAAAAACTTAAAGCATAAAATTATTAACATTGATATGCCCATTGCTATAGGCATTTTGGCTATATTCCTTGAAAGCAGCTATGAAATCATAAGCCAATCAGGTGCTGGATACATGGATTCCTTAACAGGCTTTATCTTTTTCCTGCTTGTGGGTAAATGGTATCAAAGCCAAACCTACCAGGCACTATCATTTGAACGCGACTACAAATCTTATTTCCCGGTTGCTGTAACAAAACTGGAAAACAATAAAGAACAAAGCATTTTGCTGGAAAAGCTACAAAAGGGCGACAAGATACTTGTCCATAACCAGGAGTTAATTCCTGCTGATGCGAAATTAGAAAAAGGAGAAGCAAGTATTGACTATAGCTTTGTTACCGGTGAGTCAAAACCGGTGAGAAAAAAAAGTGGAGACATGCTCTTTGCCGGTGGTCGTCAAATTGGAAGTTCTATTGAATTAGAAGTTCAAACAAAAGTTGAACAAAGTCAGTTAACCAAATTATGGAATCAAAATGAAAACACACATGCAAATAATAGCTTAAGTTCAATAATTGATAAAGTTAGTAAATACTTCACGATCATCATCTTAAGCATTGCAACTATAACAGCTATTTTTTGGTTGAGTGTTGATACGTCTATCGCCCTGAAAGCATTTACCGCTGTTTTAATAGTAGCTTGTCCCTGTGCTTTAGCGCTATCAATCCCTTTTGCTTATGGAAATATGATGCGCATTATGGGTAAACGGGGATTTTACTTGAAAAATTCTGAGGTAATTGAACGATTGTCTAAAATTGACACCATCGTTTTTGACAAAACCGGCACCATTACCCAAAATGATGATTATAACATAGACTATATTGGAGATGTTTTAAACGAAAATGAAAAAATACAATTAAAATCACTTACAAGACACTCCACACATCCTTTGAGTATTGCAATTTATAAAAAATTTCCTGAACAAGAACTAATATCAGTTGAGAACTATCGGGAATTACCATCACGTGGTTTAATTGGTGAGTTTGAAAATCTCAAATTAAAAATAGGTTCTGAAGAGTTTATTAAAGGCTATAAGGATTATAAAAGTGATACAAGCTCTACCGTTTTTGTTTCGTTTAATGAAAAAATAAAAGGTTATTTTAATATAAATACGAAATATCGTAGTGGTCTCAAAAAACTAATTGATGAGTTTGATAAGAAATATCAGTTACATTTAATATCCGGTGATAATGATTCAGAAAAACAAAATTTGTTACCCTTATTTAAAAGCGAGAAAAAACTACATTTTAATCAATCTCCCCAGGATAAACTGGAATACATAAAAGATTTACAGGAAAAAGGAAGAAATGTATTAATGATAGGCGATGGGTTAAATGATGCCGGTGCTTTACAAGCAAGTAATGCAAGTATATCAATTGCCGATGATGTTTATCACTTTTCACCTGCTTGCGATGCGATACTTGAAGCAGGAAAGTTTAAAAATCTTATAAATTTCCTGAAGTTGTCTGGTTCAGCTATAAAAGTAGTAAAATCAAGTTTCCTTATCTCATTTTTATACAATATAATTGGTTTGTCATTTGCTGTTTCAGGTATGCTTTCACCAATTGTAGCTGCTATTCTCATGCCATTAAGTTCAGTTTCAGTGGTAGCTTATGTTACACTGGCTAGTTCCCTGGTTGCTAAACAAAAAAATAATCTTTTACAATCTTAAATATGTTCAGAAACTACAATAAGTTAGGACTTAACACTTTAAAGACATTAATATCTTCATAGCTTTTTGTACTTGTAATTTATAATCTATATAAATTACTGTTTTAAGTATATTACTTTTGTCAGAATCATTCATATTGAGTATTTTGCATAACTATTTTCATAAAAAGTATGGCTGTAATATTTATATTAATAGGTTTAAGTTTGTTTGTAGCAATCATTTTTCTTATTGTCTTTTTTTGGAATGTCAAAAGTGGGCAATACGATGATGATTATACACCATCAATAAGAATGCTTTTTGATGATAAAAACGAATCTGAGATCGAAACAAATTAAAATCGATAAGCTTTATCTGGTTACATAATTTTCAAAGCTGAAAATATTTAATTAAGGTATAAAATTTTCAACCTTTAAATAACCAATTAACTTTTAATTTATGGAACAAGAAAAATTCTATTACGACAACCAGATTGTTAAATTGTTTGCGTACGCTACAATTTTGTGGGGTGTCGTGGGCATGTTGGTAGGCTTAACAATTGCAATGCAATTAGCCTGGCCTGTATTCAATTTTGATTTTCAATATACCACATTTGGTCGCTTGCGCCCCTTGCACACCAACGCCATTATTTTTGCTTTTGTAGGAAATGCAATTTTTACAGGTGTCTACTACTCAATGCAACGCTTGTTAAAAACAAGAATGTTAAGTGACATGTTGAGCAAAATTCACTTTTGGGGCTGGCAATTAATTATTGTATTAGCTGCACTTTCTTTTGTATTTGGAATTACCGTGAGTAAGGAATATGCTGAATTAGAGTGGCCTATTGATATATTGATAGCTATTGTCTGGGTAGTTTTTGGCGCGAATATGATTGGCACTATGATTAAACGACGGGAACAACACATTTATGTGGCCATTTGGTTTTATATTGCCAGTTTTGTGGCGGTAGCCATTCTTCACATTGGGAATTCAATTGAAATTCCGGTAAGCCTGCTAAAGAGTTATCCCGTTTATGCAGGCGTTCAGGATGCATTAGTACAATGGTGGTACGGTCATAATGCGGTTGCATTTTTCTTAACCACACCTTTCCTTGGATTAATGTATTATTTTATGCCAAAAGCTGCTAACCGACCTGTTTATTCTTATAAACTTTCTATTCTGCACTTTTGGGCATTAATATTTATCTATATGTGGGCCGGTCCGCATCACTTATTATATCAAGCTTTACCGGAATGGGCTCAAGCACTGGGTATCACTTTCTCAATTATGTTAATTGCACCATCATGGGGAGGTATGATAAACGGTCTATTGACCTTACGTGGGGCATGGGATAAAGTCCGCGATAGTGCAATCCTGAAATTTATGGTTGTAGCGGTAACTGCTTATGGTATGGCTACCTTTGAAGGGCCAATGCTTTCATTAAAAAATGTAAATGCATTAAGTCACTTTACTGATTGGACAATTGCACACGTTCATATTGGAGGTATGGGCTGGAATGGGTTCTTAACTTTTGGTATGCTTTACTGGATGTTACCCAGACTTTTCAAAACAAAATTATTCTCTGAAAAATTAGCAAATGCCCATTTCTGGATTGCCACTTTGGGCATGCTACTGTACTCTGTTCCATTGTACTGGGCAGCTTTTACCCAAACACTAATGTGGAAAGAATTTACCGCTGATGGTTTATTAGCTTATCCTAATTTCCTTGAAACGGTTACACAAATACTTCCCATGTATACAACAAGGGTAGTAGGTGGAACATTATACTTAACTGGTGCACTAATAATGGTATACAATCTTGTAAAAACCATAAAGTCAGGATCAATGGTTGCAAATGAAGAAGCTTCAGCACCTGCACTGGTCGTAATACAAAAAGCCAAACTAGAAGGTGAAACAGGTCACCGGTGGCTAGAAAGAAAGCCGGTACGTTTCACTATTTGGGCATTAATTGCTGTTTTTATAGGTGGAGCGGTTGAAATTATTCCTGTTATTGCGGTAAAATCAAACATCCCAACCATTAAAAGTGTAAAACCATACACACCTCTTGAACTTGAGGGTCGTGACATTTATGTGAGGGAAGGTTGTTATACCTGTCACTCGCAAATGGTAAGGCCTTTCCGTAACGAAACAGAACGTTATGGTGAATACTCAAAAGAAGGTGAGTTTGTTTATGATCATCCTTTCCAGTGGGGTTCCAAAAGAACCGGGCCCGATTTAGCACGGGCAGGTGTTCGTGGTGGACCAATGTTTAAATCTGCTTCATGGCATTATAATCACTTTA
The DNA here is from genome assembly GCA_039714415.1 of Bacteroidota bacterium. Taxonomy (GTDB): domain Bacteria; phylum Bacteroidota; class Bacteroidia; order Bacteroidales; family NBLH01; genus NBLH01. The sequence goes on along the minus strand of JBDLJL010000007.1, from coordinate 42,818 downwards.
TGGATCCTGCATCTATGAGTCCGGGCACGATAATGCCGAAATATACATGGTTTGCAAAACAAAAGCTTGATGTTTCACACCTTGAAAGAAAAATTGAAGTTATGCAAATGCTTGGCGTTCCGTACCCTGAAGGTTATGCAAGTAAAGCTTTAGAAGATTTAATTGCACAAGCTGAAGAAATTTCTGCGGAGCTTAAAGAAGCAGGCATTGACATGGCTGCTGATAAAGAAATGATTGCAGTAATTGCCTATTTACATAAACTAGGCAAAGATATTTCTTCACAAGATATAACTCAGGATACAAACAAATAATTTAGATTAGGAGAATGCAAATTGTGTTCTCCTGATTATCTTAAAACTATTTATATATGAAACTTGCCACTTATTCATTAGATCAGATTAGCGGTTTAGATATTCTTTCGTCAACAATCTTAGTACTGTTATTCATCCTGTTTTTATGGATAATTTATAGAATTTACCGCACAAGTAAAGCAGATTCTGATCAGTGGGGAAACTTACCCCTGGAAATGGGAAATAATACAGTGGATACAAACCCTAAAGAATAGACTTAAATAAGTTTAAAAACTTAAAAAAATATACCAATGGATAACAATGAAGAAAAAATGGAATTTAATGAGCAATTTGATCATAATTTGCTAGATCATGAGTATGATGGCATCAGGGAGTTGGATAACCCGCCACCATTCTGGTTATTGTCTTTATTTTATATCTCTGTAATATTTGCAGTAATATATGGCGCTTACTATTTTTGGTTAGGTATGGGTGATTTACAGGTTGCTGAATACGAAAAAGAAGTTGCAGCTGCACAAATAAACATGCAAAACAAACCCCAGGCTGATGCAATTGACGAGAATAATATTGCTCTTTTTACAGATGAGGAAAATTTAAACATTGGCGCTGAACTTTTTGCCACTAAAACATGTGTTACCTGTCATGGCGCAAATGGTGAAGGTAATGCAATCGGCCCGAATATGGCTGATGAATACTGGATTCACGGCAACACTCCAAATGAATTGTTCCAGGTAATAAAAAATGGTGTACCAACTAAAGGGATGACACCTTTTAAAGGCCAGTTAACGCCAAAACAAATGGTTCAGGTATTAAGCTATATGTTAGTAAAAATACAAGGTTCAAACCCTGCAAATGCAAAAGAACCACAAGGAGATAAATTAGGTCTTTACGGGCAGCAATCAGAAACAGCGGAAGATACTCCAACCGAAGAAACTTCTATAGAAGAAACTGAAACAGCTGAATAAATAATTTAAAAATTATCACTTTAAAAAGGAAGGCTTTGGTCTTCCTTTTTTATTTTGATACAAATTTTAAATATCCACCATTGGTACTTTTTTACTCCTATTATAAAAAACGAATTTAGTTCAGCACCAACGGTGCGTCAATCATTAGCCCTGACCGTAGGTCGGGGTTAAAATATAACGAATTCTGGAAAGAACCAAAGGTACATAATCAATATCTTACCATATTAGATTTAATACATATAAGACTAAAAAAATACAAGCTCAAGGGGTAAGAGTCCAATCTAATGCTTACATAAAATTCACAAAAGAAAACTGGGGCGACTGGGTAAAACTACATTCTCACCCACATGAAGGAAAAATCAGGTTAATAATAATGACTGACGAATGGATGAGTCCGGCCAAGAATACTGAATTAAAACCTTGTCTGTTAGAAGCAGGACAATTAGAAAAATATGAACAAATTGAAAAAGATTACAATAGTTTTATAGGGAAACATGAAAATTTTACGGCACTCAAATTAAGCGATGAAATAATAATAAGAGAAGGTACATTTTTGCAATACATGTATGCTTACTTAATTCTGCCAAATGTTGATGATTTTTACAATGAAGAAACGATAGTTAGCATTAGTGCAGTAATTGTAGATTTATATAAATATAGACAAAAATTAAAGGGGTTTTATGGATTAATGGAAAAGTTTTATAATAAATAAATTTATGGCCGAGATTAAAAACAAAAAATACGGTAAAACCATGTTCTATATTGATGATAATGAAATAAAGGACAAGAAACATGGTAAAACACTATATTATATCGATTTTCCTGAAATTAAAGAAAAAAGCAGAAGTGGAAAAGTACAATTCTATATTTACGGAGATGAAATAATAGAAAAAAAACGTTCTGGAAAAATCCTGTATCATTTTAATGGTAAAGAAGTTAAAGAAAAAGGCAAATATGGCAATCTAAAATATTATGTAGATGGCAGTGAAATAAAGGATAAAAAATATGGTAAGATCAAATATTATATTGATGCTCCTATCACAAAAGAACAACTTTATGCTTTAATATCTATTATTTAAGATACTGGAAATAAACACATGAAACAACACTTCTAAGCCGGAAGGTATATCATCAGCATTGTATTTACTAATCATTCCTGCATATTGAAACTGTCTAATTTGGTGGCTTTGCCTTATTGATAAATACATTCTTATACCAGGAAAAACTGTTGGACACTTCCATTGATAATATAGCTAATCAACTTATTGATTTTAAAAGACAGACTGAAAAATAAGTTGTTAGTATAAAATTATAATTATGCAAAACACATTTTGTCAATTAACAAAATCTAATTTACACATTATTCATGTACACTACAGCACGCATGTTTTTTTTAATATTGATATTCACTTCTGTTATCAATAAAAGTAACCAACTTTATATTTGGTTTTACAATTTTATAAATTGCCCAAACAAATAGCATATCACTTTGTTTGGGCATTCAAAATACGTTGATGCATGCTTTCCCAAACTTCTTCATCAGTATTGTATATTACCGTTTTCTAAATCTTTTAAACCATAATTAATTGCTCTTTTATTTTCAAAGAGCATACTTTATGTCCGCCAATAATTATTAGGTTGTATTCCTTATTTTTACAAATTTCACCAAGATAACTGAACAGTGCAACCCGGAGATTATCAATCCTTAATATTTGACAATTAGTACAAAAAACCATACTTTTATCAAAAATGATAAGATTATGATCCAAAAAAAATTATTTCATCAAATTATTTTAATAAGTCTATTAATTACAATATTTTTTTCTTCCTGTGCAAAACGTGCTTTTTACAAGGCAATGGACAAAAACACCGTTAGATCCTACAACAAGTTCCTTAAAAAACATGACGATTCAAAATATGCATCCAAAGCAAAAGTATTAAGAGCTGAATTGAGTAAAAAGGATATAAAACAGGCTTATACAAAAGAATCTACAATCAAGAAAAAAGACAAAAAGAAAACAGGCAAAACTAGTGATCCAATTCTAATTGCAGAAAAAGAAGCAAACAAAGGCGGAAAAGACATTTTAGAGAAAGGTAGGAAAATGGCCTTGATTGACAAAGTAATACTTCCGGGAAGTTGCTGGAACTGGATCAATACCCTTTACAATGATGCAGGCTACCCAGACAAAAACGGCAAACGAAAAACGGTACATAAAGGCAAAAAAAGTGGCCCTTACGTAAAAAGCAATCTAATTGAATCCGGTGACTGGCTTTATTACATAAACCACTCATATAATAATGTGGAACATAGCGGTATTTTTGTATACTGGGTAGACTATAAAAAGAAAATCGGTATGATCCTTAGCTATGGTGGTGAAAGAAGGAAGCAACCGGGGAGATATCTCCCTTATGACTTAACCCATGTTTATAATATTATCAGGGCAGTTTCAAATTAGTATTTATACATTAAAAAGCTTTAAATCTGGCAGCAATCTGTTAACAAACTGATAGTCACGGTGTGAATTATCAAAAAAAGCGAATTGTAATTGTTACAAAACACTGTTCATTAACGATTCAAGCCGTGACTTACGAATATCAGGATAATGATAGAAGTGAGCGTCTTTACGAACGAAATAAAACAATCCTCTATAGTTTGTACTGCACCCTATTCAAAAAAATTAAACACATTCTTTCTGAATAAGCTTAATACAAAATTTCTTTTTTCTTATTCAAATATTAAATTTTTAAATTTGCACAATTTTTAAGACAAATTATACAAATTATCAATAATTAAACATCGTATGCTATATTCTGAACTCAAAAAAAAGTGGCTTAATCATTATCAAACCGCTACAGATCAATTAGAAAAAATGACCGAGGTTAAAGGTTTAATAAGCGCATTTAATGCAAATATTGATGCTGTGATAAAAGTTTCAGGAAATCAAATTGAACAGATTATTGAAAAAAGTTCAATGAACCAGCAACAGCTACTAATTGATGGCGAAAAAAGCATAAAAACCAGTGAAGATGCCTTACGGGGATTAATCCATTGTTTTAAAAATGGCATTGCTGAGGAATGGTTAATCGACAATAAAGAAGTTTTTGATTGGCTAAATGAAAACATAGGTTATGACAAGATGCAAATGGGTGGACAAGGAGGAATTGTAGCCAATGTCATGGCCGTTTGTGGTGTTGACCCAGTTTATGTACACACAGCTTCTTCGCCCAAAGAACAATCCAAACTATTCCTTGATTTACCAAACCTAAAAAATATAGACGAAAATGGTAAAATCCGTAAAGCACATGATATTTCCAGGTCTAATGACATTCCGTTAATTCATTGGATTATTGAGTTCGATAAAGGTGATACGATAAACATTAATAATGAGACCATTAGCTGCCCTAAAGCAAATAGGTTTATAGCAACTTACGACCCATTAAATTTTGAATTACATATTGATGAAGCTTTTAATAAAAAAATGTCAGGAGTAAGCACTGAATATGAATACATTATCCTGTCCGGTTACCAGATGCTTCACAATCAACTTCCCGGAGGTGGTTCAGGAATTGAAAGAATTGAAGAATCAAAGAAAATTATTCAGCAGTGGCGAGAAAATAACAGCCAGCACATTTTACACTTTGAAATTGCTTCAACCCAGGACAAAACCATACGAAAACACCTTATTGACAACCTGGCAAATGATGTTGATAGTTTAGGGTTCAATGAAAGGGAATTAATTGATATTCTTGAAGTAATTGGTGAAAAAGAATTAGCAGAACAGTGTGAAGAAAACACAAACAGCAGTAATTTGTTTAAGGCAATGCTTAAAGTTTCAGAATATACATCCTGTCCTCGAATTCAATTACATATGTTTGGATTATATATTACACTTCAAAAACGTGGTTATAAAATCTCAGCGATTCAAAACAGAAAAGGGATGCAACTTGCTGCAAATATAGCAGCATCCAAGGCAGGAACAGGCTCAATTGATTCAAAAGATGTGTTGCTTTGGTCAAAAGACCAAATGGTTTCAAAAATAGGCCTTAAAGAACTAAATTCATTAGCCGTAACTATAGAAAAAGAATTTGGTGCGAACCGCTTATTGGAGGAAGGAATTTTCACAAATGATCAAATTGAAGTTATAGCCGTACCTACTATCATCATTGACAATCCTGTTACGTTAGTTGGCATGGGCGATACAATATCGTCTATTTCTTTGGTCGCAGCAAGATAATCACTTTCAACGGGATACGACCTTTTTTTTAGTTCCGGATTAGAAATGAATGAGTATCTAGTCCAAGATTAACTTTCTATAAGGTTTTTATAATTATTATACCGGTCAACAATTTCTGACACATAACGAAACGGTTCAGCTCCCCGACAGTAACCATACTTAACTACTGAATCTTTATAAAAAGTTGGATTTGATTTCTGTAAAATGAAATAATCAACACTATCAAACCATACATTAGGATCTTTACCATACTTTTTTGCTAAAGCACGAGCATCTTCAACATGTCCTGCCCCTGCATTATATGAAGCTAAAACAAACTTAACCCGCTCTGTGGAATCAGGAATTTCTTTGCTAAAGTATTTATCCAGCCACTTTAAGTACTTTATACCAGCTACAATCTGAGCCTGAGGGCTTGATCCTTCACCCACACCAAATTTATCAGCAGTAACAGGCATTAACTGCATAACACCAAAAGCACCTGCCCAAGACTTAACATTCGGGTTAAAACGGGACTCTGTATAAATTAATGAAGCCAGCAACCTCCAATCCCACCCTATAAGAGGACTTTGTTCTTTAAGAAACTTGTCATATACTGATATCTTACCACCTGTAAAGGAAGTATATTCACTTTTTGCAATTTGTTTTGTTCTCGAATTTTTAAAATACTTTGCAAATAAATAAACATATTGCTTGCTTGCTTTATATTGACGCAGCCAGCTATTTATAGTATCTAACAATTGATCAGAACCTTTTTTTACAGCCCAGGCTAAATTCTGTTCAAAGCTTATTGGCGTGGCGATATCGATATTAGGATAATAAGTTTGTGCAACCATGGCTAGATGTTCATCACTAACTGTGAAATCTATTCTACCCTCAGCAACTTGTTGGATCAATGCATCTGTTAAGAATTCCTGGCTTCCCAAATATCTTATTGTATCACCAATTTCTTGGGAAAGACTATTCAGGCGGTTACAATATGACGAATTAGCCTCAACAACAATATGTTTATTCGCCAATTCCAAAGTCGACCGGATTAAATTACTTTCAAGCTTCCGTTTATCCATTTTTTCCCAACCTTCTGGCTTACGTTGAACCAAAACCTGCTTTGTTTGCAAAATGGGTAATGTAAACTGTAAAAACTTTGTTCTTTCCTTGGTAATAGTCAGGCCCATTGCTAAAATATCACACTCAGCATCCTGTAATGACCTAAAAGTGTTTTTCAGGTTATAATTTGTTCTTATTTCCAGTGAAACACCAATATGGTCAGCAAATTTTTTTATTAACTCATAATTAAACCCTAATGGTTGGCCTTTGTATATAAAATAGTCAACAGAATTAAAATCAGTTACAACAATTAGCTTTCCCCTCTTTTTAATTCCATCAAGTTGATTAACAGCTCCTAAATTACCAGAACGAGGATCTTCACTTGATAAATTACAGGAAATAAAAAAAAAAGGGAATAATAAAAGTAATAAAAAGCTAATGTTTCTTGAGCTTGTTAACAACATATTTTAAGGCATTGATACAGCCCTAATGTATAAAAATATTTGGTATATCCCAATAATAATTAATTATTGAACCGCCAAGATACCCCAAATTTAAAAACGGTAGGATTTAAAGGATAATTATTTGCAAGGTAATAATAACTGCTATTAAAAAACTGAAAACTTACATTTTCAAATTTGATAAACAATAACACACTCTGTATCCTGGCATCAGCATATACATTAACAATTGGGAAATGACCACTTTTCATTTCACGTCTCTGATAAAATTGCCCGGTAGCCGGCATAAATGATAATGCATTAAACTCAGTTGAATAATACAACTCATAACCAACATGTAAATGCAAAGCTGTTTTATAATGTAAATCCAAATATAGGTTGTGATAAAGAGCTAATTCCGGAATGCTCACAGCAACAGTATCACTAACTTGCTGCCAGACCACCTTGTTTAAGCTATGAAATTTGCCTAATTTAAACTCTTTTTGCCCTGTTGCTGAAAAAACATTTAGCCCAGTTTGTAACTGTACAGGATATGCCAGCGAATCAAAATAAATATAATTACCCATCTGCGCATAAGACATTTCCATTTTTAGTTTCCTGTCAGGAATAGAAAATCCAAATTTAGCTTTAGCAATGTTTTTTTTATCAAAATTATTATCCCAATGAAAGTGATTCGAATAATAATATCGCTCCATGAATGAAGCAGTTCTTTTTGAAATCTCCAAATCAAGATATAAGGTTGAAATATAACGTTTTAAACCAAAGTCTTTCTCAATGGTAAATAATCCACGGTAATCATTCATTTTATACCCATACAGATAATAAGAGGCATTAAACTTATATCGAAACTTATTAAAAACACCTTTTGAATTGAACTTAGCACTCAGGCTTTGGTAATAATCTCCATTATTAATAAAAACATAACCTTTAAAGCCATAATTTTTAAGAATTTCATATCCTGCACCAAATGAATTTATCAGCTTTGAATTACCCATTTCCATTTCTCTAAAGGTCCAATACAGCGAGTTATCAAACAGTTTTAGGTTAACTGAATCTGATGTTATGGTAGAATCAAGAAATACATCTCTATAAAACCCAACAGGATCATTATCTAAATAATTACGGTAATTATGCTCATATTTTATTACATAATTCAATTTCCCTTTTTCACGATAAACGGTTTGTTTCAATGTATCATCAATAACTTCTGTAATGTTTTTTCCAAATTTATATTCTTGCGAAACAAAAAAACTTGATTTATATAATACTGAGGAAGCACTATTTATTTGTGGTAAACTTAATTCTGGATCCGTAAAAAGAGTGGGTAATATACCACCACTCTCTTGCAGTCTGAATTTATTACGAATATGGGCAGCCTGTACGGAATATTTATTACCTGTATAACTAGTAAAGAAATTTAAAGAATGTTCTGAAGTTTTACTCTGTGGAAAAACACCATCAGATGAAATTAAATTATACTTTAATCCCACATTCCATTTTTTATTAATATTCTGAGTATATATAACACCTAAATTATTTTCATTCTTTTTTTTTGTACTCATTACATATTTTAACTCAATATATGGTTTTTTAGAAAAATAAAATTTTTGTTTTTCCATTGTCATTAAATAAGCTGCCAACGGAGTTTCAGGCAGAAAATCAGTATAAGGTTTCTCAAGTTCATCGAAAAAAATATTTGAATGATATTCTGACCCAAGATTACCCAAATATGAATTTGAAAAACTAGCTTTTTCAATGGGATTAAAAGTATGGAATTGATTAATTGTTGTATCAAAATTCACCTCATGAATCAGGTATCCCTCATCCAATGTCCATGCATATTGTTCAGGAAGCGAATCTTTTTCCTGTGCATATAAATATGCATGATTAAAAACTAATAATAATAGAATTAACTTTAAGGAAGCTAATTTCAATTTCAATTTTCGCATATACGACAATAAAATATCCTCAAATTTAGAACGTCAAAAACAAAAAATAATTGACTGTTATGGAAAAATTATTCATTAAAAAACAAATCTAAATAAGATAAGAAAAAGAACAAAATAAAAAAGGCTATCATTTCTGACAGCCTCTTGTAAAATATACTAAAAACATATATTATTTTTCTTCCTTTTCATCAGTATCCGATTTCTCTTTCGCTTCTTCCTTTTTTTTAGGTGTTTCTTCTTTTTCGGCTTTTACTTCCTCCACCTTATCTACAGTAGTTTCAACAATTTCTTCTTTCTGTTCTACTTGTTCTTCGACCTCAGTTGAAACAGTAGTATCCTCTTTCTTTTTACCTCTTCGTGAACGACGGGTAGTTTTAGCCTTAGCATCTTCCTTCTTAGCCAACATATTCTCATTATAATCAACTAATTCAATGATACACATATCCGCATTATCCCCTAAACGATTACCTGTTTTTAAAATTCTGGTATACCCACCTTTTCTGCTACTAACTTTCCCCGAAATTTCTCTAAATAGCTCTGTAACCGCAAATTTGTCTTTTAAATAACTAAATACAACCCTTCTTGAATGAGTAGAGTCATCTTTGGACTTAGTAATTAGCGGCTCGACAAACATTCTAAGAGCTTTTGCCTTAGCCACAGTTGTTTTAATTCGCTTATGCAAAATTAGAGATGAGGCCATGTTTGAAAGCATAGCTTTGCGGTGTGCACTCTTTCTTCCTAAATGATTAAATTTCTTTCTATGTCTCATTTTCTGATTATTCCTTGTCTAATTTATACTTACTAATATCCATGCCAAAAGTCAGATTCATTCCTGTCAGTAAGTCATCCAATTCAGTTAACGATTTCTTACCAAAATTCCTGAATTTTAACAAATCATTCTTATTGTAGATAACAAGGTCACCTAAAGTGTCCACATCAGCAGCTTTCAGGCAATTTAATGCACGAACTGAAAGATCCATATCTACTAATCTTGTTTTCAACATCTGGCGCATATGCAATACTTCCTCATCAAATTCTTCATTTTCATAATTCTCTTCAGAATCTAAGGTAATCTTTTCATCTGAAAATAACATAAAGTGATAAATAAGTATTTTTGCAGCTTCTTTTAAAGCATCTTTTGGATGAATGGAACCATCCGTATCAATATCAACGACCAATTTTTCATAGTCAGTTTTCTGTTCAACACGATAATTTTCAATAGCGTATTTTACATTTTGTATCGGTGTAAAAATTGAATCTATTGAAATAACCCCAAGTTCAGAATCATTTACTTTATTCTCTTCTGCAGGAACATAACCTCTACCTTTATTAATAGTTAAAGTCATTTGTAATTTAACATCATTTTCCATTCTGCATATTACCTGCTCGGGATTTAATACCTCAAAGTTTGTTAAAAACCTACTAATATCACCAGCTTTAAAAGTATCTTGCCCAGAGATGGTCATTGAAACAACCTCACTATCCTCATCTTCAATTCTCTGTTTTAAATGAATTTTCTTCAGGTTAAGAATAAATTCTGTAACATCTTCAATAACACCAGGAATTGTAGAGAATTCATGATTAACTCCTTCAATTTTAACCGAAGTAATTGCATAGCCTTCCAAAGATGAAAGCAAAATTCTTCGTAATGCATTTCCTATTGTGATTCCATAACCTGGTTCAAGAGGACGGAATTCAAAAGTACCCGAAAAATCATCGGCTTCGAGCATTATCACCTTATCAGGTTTCTGAAAAGCTAAGATTGCCATAAATTATCTATTATAAATTTATTTTGAATATAATTCAACAATAAGTTGTTCTTTAATATTTTCAGGAATATCAGTTCTTTCCGGTACACTCATAAACTTACCGTTCATTAAACTGGAATCCCATTCTATCCATGAATATTTCATATGGCCAGAACTTGCCAATGACTCAGAAATAACTTCAAGCGATTTAGACTTTTCTCTTACACCTATAATATCACCCGGGCGTAATGTATAAGAAGGTATATTAACAATTTCCCCATTTATGGTAATATGTCTGTGTGATACCAATTGTCTAGCACCTGATCGTGAAGGTGCAAGGCCAATTCGATAAACAACATTATCAAGCCTTCTTTCTAAAAGCTGCAACAAAACTTCACCAGTAATACCCTTACTCCTTGATGCTTTTTTAAATAAATTTGAAAATTGTTTTTCTAAAACACCATATGTATATTTTGCTTTTTGCTTTTCTTTAAGCTGTAATGCATATTCCGATAGTTTTCTTCTTCGCTTACTAACTCCATGCATCCCTGGAGGATAATTTTTCTTTTCTAAAAATTTATCCGGTCCATATATTGCCTCTCCAAATTTTCGGGCAATTTTTGATTTTGGTCCAATATATCTAGCCATCGATTATCTTTTCTAAATTAATGTAATTATACTCTTCTTCTTTTAGGTGGTCGGCACCCATTGTGCGGCAATGGTGTAACATCCGTTATTTCTGTAACATCAATTCCTGCACCACTTAAAGCCCTGATAGCAGATTCACGACCATTACCAGGCCCTTTAACATATACCTTAACCTTACGTAATCCTTGATCGTGAGCAGTTTTTGCACAATCTGCCGAAGCTACCTGGGCTGCATAAGGAGTATTTTTCTTTGATCCCCTAAATCCCATCTTACCAGCTGATGACCATGAAATAACATGCCCCTGATTGTTTGTTAAGGTAATAATAATATTATTAAAAGATGAATGTATATGCGCTTGACCTATTGGCTCAACTTTTACAACTCTCTTTTTTGAAACTTTAGTCTTCTTCGCCATAATCAATTATTTTTTAACCGCCTTTTTCTTATTTGCAATTGTTTTCTTTCTGCCTTTTCTGGTACGCGCATTGTTTTTAGTGTGTTGTCCTCGTACTGGTAAGCCAATACGATGACGAATCCCACGGTAACAACCGATATCCATTAATCGCTTAATGTTCATCTGAACTTCCGAACGTAATTCACCTTCAACTTTGAAATCGTCGTTAATAATATTCCTGATCTCAGATTTCTGATCATCAGTCCAGTCTTTCACCTTAACACTTGCTTCTATACCAGCTTTAGCCAAAACCGCTTGTGCTGTACTTCTACCCATACCAAAAATATAGGTCAAGGCAATTTCGCCTCTTTTATTGTCCGGAATGTCAACTCCTACTATTCTAGCCATAAATCATTTAATTAACAATTTGAAATTACCCTTGGCGTTGTTTAAATTTAGGATTCTTTTTATTAATAACATAAATCCTGCCTTTGCGCTTAACTATTTTACAATCAGCAGTACGCTTTTTTACCGACGCTCTAACTTTCATACTAAAAAATTTTCTTATTTTTTATTCATTATAAGGAACACTAAAAATATATCGGATTTTAATTTGTAAAACCTTTAATTATAGTTCCTTTATTTATACCTAAATGTGATTCGACCTTTTGTCAAGTCATATGGCGACATCTCTACTTTAACCTTATCCCCGGGAAGAATTTTAATATAATGCATTCTCATCTTTCCAGAAATATGGGCTGTTATAACATGTCCATTTTCCAGTTCAACTCGAAACATAGCATTAGATAATGCTTCCTTGATAATGCCATCTTGTTCTATAGAGGCTTGTTTAGCCATAATCTTATTTATTGTTTAATATTTCTTCAACATATTTAAAAGATGATAAAATATCAGCGTTTCCATTTCCTATGGCAATAGTATGCTCAAAATGCGCCGATGGTTTACCGTCTTTTGTCTTGATTGTCCAGCCATCATTTTCCTGAAATATTTCCTTTTTACCCATATTTATCATAGGTTCAATGGCTATAACCAATCCTTTTTTTAATTTAATGCCCCGTCCACGTTTACCATAATTTGGCACTTCAGGTTTTTCATGTAAGTTTCTACCAACACCATGACCAACCATCTCGCGAACAACTGAATAGCCATTACTTTCTGCATGATTTTGAACCGCATAACTTATATCGCCCAAACGGTTACCAACAACAGCTTTTTCAATTCCTAAATATAAAGCCTCTTTTGTAACCCTAAGTAATTTCTCAACTTTCGGATCAATTTCACCTATGGGATATGTGTATGCAGAATCACCATAATAGTTATTCATTAAAACACCACAATCAACTGAAACAATGTCACCTTCCTTCAATACGTAGCCTGAAGGTATTCCATGGACCACTGTACTGTCAAGCGATATGCATAAAGTATTAGGGAAACCGCCATACCCAAGAAAACCAGGTACACCGCCGTTATCCCTTATAAACTCTTCAGCAATCTTATCTAGTTTAGCAGTACTAATACCAGGTCCAATTACTTTTGCAACTTCACCATGCGTTTTGGCAACAAGCATGTTACTTTTGCGCAAAAGTTCAATTTCTTCAGCTGTCTTATAATATATCATCAAATAAAGAACCTAATTTTCATTTAGATAGAAGTAGCTGCACCAGCGCGACCTTTAATTCTACCAGATTTCATTAATCCATCATAATGACGCATTAACAAATGACTTTCAATTTGCTGTAATGTATCTAATACAACACCAACCAAAATCAATAATGATGTTCCACCAAAAAATTGTGCAAATTGATTATTAACACCGGCAATCATAGCAAACGCAGGCATTATAGCAACAAATGCAAGGAATATTGATCCTGGCAATGTTATTCTTGACATCACAGCATCAAGATATTCTACTGTTTTTTTCCCGGGTTTAACACCAGGAATAAAACCACCATTCTTCTTCATATCATCAGCCATTTGCGTTGGGTTTATTGTTATTGCCGTGTAAAAATACGTAAATAACACAACTAATAGACCAAATGTGAAATTATACCAAAATCCAGTCATATCTCCAAATGCAGCAGCAATACCTGTAGTTGCTTCAGTATCAAAACTTGATAACATCAATGGAATAAACATTAAAGCTTGTGCAAATATTATTGGCATAACTCCGGCAGCATTAACTTTTAAAGGAATATACTGTCGTACACCACCATATTGTTTATTACCAACAATTCTTTTAGCATATTGCACCGGTATTCTCCGTGTGCCTTGTACAAGTAATATTGTGGCAGCAAACACAAGGAACATAATTACAATTTCTAACAGGAATGCAACCAAACCACCACCTTGTTCTTCAATTCGTGAAATAAATTCAGCAAAGATTGAGAAAGGTAATCTGGCAATAATACCTATCATGATTAATAATGAAATTCCATTTCCTATGCCTTTATCTGTAATCTTTTCTCCTAACCACATTACAAACATAGTACCTGCGACTAAAATCACTACAGAAGATAACCAAAAGTAGGATCCTTCCATAACAAATGCCGAACCAGGCAATTGGGCTTGTAAATTAGCCAAATATCCAGGTGCCTGACCTGAAGTGATAAGCACTGTTAAATACCTTGTAATTTGATTTATCTTCTTACGGCCACTTTCCCCTTCCCTTTGTAATCTCTGGAAATATGGAATAGCCATACCTAATAACTGGATAATAATAGATGCCGAGATATATGGCATGATTCCCAATGCAAAAATGGATGCATTAGCAAATGCACCACCTGAAAACATGTTCAACAAACTTAAAATACCATCTTTGGTTTGCGTATCTAAATTTTCTAATTGCAAGGGATCAATTCCCGGTAAAACAACATGAGCACCCAGACGATAAATCAAAATAAAACCGATAGTTGTAATTATTCGATTTCGAAGATCCTCAATTTTGTAAATATTCTTTAATGTTTCAATCAGTCCTTTCATTGACTTATAATTTTACAGCTTTACCATTAGCTGCTTCAATAGCAGCAATTGCTGATTTAGAAAAAGCGTGCGCCTTAACTTCAATTTTTTTATCTAATGTTCCGTTACCTAGGATTTTTATCAAATCCTTATTTTTGGCTAATCCTGCATTAACTAATGCCTCAACATCAATAACTTCCAAGTTTTTCTTTTCAGATAGAATTTGTAAATCAGCAATATTTATAGCTTTATATTCTACTCTGTTTAAGTTTTTGAAACCGAATTTAGGAACTCTTCTCTGCAAAGGCATTTGACCACCTTCAAAACCAATCTTTCTTGAGTAACCAGATCTTGATTTCTGACCTTTATGTCCTCTTGTCGAAGTTCCACCTTTACCAGAACCTTCACCCCGGCCAATCCTTTTGCGTTTTTTTACTGAACCTTCAGCCGGTTTTAAATTACTTAAATCCATTATAACTTACACTTTAAAATATTATTATTTTTCAACAGTAACTAAATGGTTAACTTTTTGAACCATACCAAGTATTTGTGCAGTAGCTTCGTGCTCCACGACAGCATTCATTTTACGCAATCCTAAAGCTTCAAGTGTTAACTTTTGTCTTTTGGTACTACCAATTTTACTTCTAACTTGCTTTACCTTTATTTTTTTGAGCTTTGCCATCTTAATTTCTGTTATCCGTTAAAAACTTTGTCAAGAGAGATATTTCTATGCTGAGCAATGGTATAAGCATCACGTAATTCTAACAAAGCACCCATTGTAGCCTTCACCAGGTTATGAGGATTTGATGATCCTTTAGACTTTGCCAAAACATCAGTTACTCCAACACTTTCAAGGACCGCACGCATAGCACCACCGGCTTTCACACCAGTACCATGGGATGCAGGCTTAATAAATACTCTTGCACCACTATACTTAGCACTCTGTTCATGAGGTATCGTACCATTAAAAACAGGAACTTTAACTAAATTTTTCTTTGCATCTTCAATACCCTTTGATATTGCAGTAGTAACCTCTTTTGCTTTTCCCAGACCATATCCAACAATTCCGTGTTCGTCACCAACGACAACAATTGCAGAAAAACTAAAAGTACGTCCACCTTTGGTTACTTTTGTAACTCTTTGAATACCTACTAGCCTATCCTTAAGCTCTAAATCACTTGTTCTTACTTTTCTAATACTTGAAGACATATCTCTTATATTTTTAATCCATTCTCTCTAGCCGTATCAGCTAATTTCTTAATACGTCCATGATATAAATAACCATTTCTATCGAAAACTACATTATTTACTCCCGACTTACCTGCTTTTTCGGCAATTAACTTACCAACCAATTCGGCTTGTTCGATTTTTGTAATGTCTTTCTTTTCTGCAATTTCTTTTTCCAGAGATGATGCTGCAATAATCGTATTTTTATTTACATCATCAATAATCTGCACAAATATATTACGGTTACTACGGTACACCGTCATCCTGGGTTTCTCCATAGTTCCGGAAATCCTTTTCCGTATCCGTCTCTTTATTTTTAATCTACTTTCCTGCTTATTTAAAGCCATAATGCAAAATTTTACTATTTTTAACTAGCTGCTGCTTTTCCAGCTTTTCTTCTAAGTTGTTCACCAACAAATTTAATCCCTTTACCTTTATAAGGCTCAGGCTTTCTAAACGATCTAATTTTTGCAGCAACCTGTCCAATAAGTTGTTTATCAGCACTCTTTAAAGTTATTATTGGATTTGCACGTCTTTCAGTTACAGCTTCAACTTTAACTTCAGGTGGAATTTCAAGATAAATACTATGAGAATACCCAAGGGCAAGTTCCAGTATTTGACCCTTTGAAGTAGCTCTATAGCCTACACCAACAAGTTCTTGTTTAATTTCAAAACCTTTAGTGACACCAACTATCATATTATTCAATAAAGAACGATATAAGCCATGCATAGCTTTGTGCCTTTTCTGATCAGTTGGCCGGCTCAAAATAACTTGATCATTTTCTACCTTAACTTCAATATCAGGGTTAACTTGTTGTAACAATTCTCCCTGAGCACCTTTAACTGTAATCAAGTTTCCTTTCGAAACAGTAACCTGTACTCCCTTTGGTAGATCTATTGGTAATTTTCCTATTCGTGACATTCCTAATACAAATTAATAAACGTAACATAATACTTCGCCACCCACATTAAACCCACGGGCTTCTTTTTCAGTAATAATCCCTTTAGATGTGGATAAAATAGCAATACCCAAACCATTTAAAACTCTAGGCAATTCATCAGCACCGGCATATTTTCTTAGTCCGGGTTTACTGATGCGTTCCATTTTCTTAATGGCGGAAATCTTGCTTTTAGGATGGTACTTCAAAGCTATTTTAATTGAACCTTGAGGACCATCATCAACAAACTTATAACTTAAAATATATCCTTTATCATGAAGGATTTTTGTCATTTCTTTCTTTAAATTCGAGGCTGGTATTTCCACTACTTTATGCCTCGCCATAACCGCATTCCTTATTTGGGTCAGATAATCTGCAACAGGATCTGTCATTTCTTTATATTTAATAATTTACCAACTCGCTTTTTTAATACCAGGAATTAGACCATTCGATGCCATCTCTCGGAAAGTGATTCTACTTATCCCAAACTGTCTGATATATCCTTTTGGTCGCCCTGTAAGTTTACACCTATTATGCAAGCGAACAGGAGATGCATTTTTAGGCAATTTTTGTAATCCGACATAATCACCCTCAGCTTTTAGTCTGGCTCTTTTTTCTGCATATCGGTCAACCATTTTTTGCCTTTTGACTTCGCGAGCCTTCATTGATTCTTTAGCCATACTATTTTTTATTAATATTTTTAAATGGTAATCCAAATTCTTTTAGTAATGAGTACCCTTCTTCATCAGTATTAGCCGAAGTTACAAAAGTTATATTCATTCCTAATATTTGATTAACCTGATCGATATTAATCTCAGGAAAAATAATTTGCTCCTGAATACCTAAGGTATAATTACCTTTTCCGTCAAATTTATCACTTATTCCTCTAAAGTCTCTAACTCTGGGAATTGATACCGCAATTAACCTTTCCAAAAATTCATACATCTTGTTTTTACGTAAGGTAACTTTAACGCCAATAGGCATTTTTTTACGTAATTTAAAATTAGATATATCTTTTTTAGATAAAGTTGCAACAGCTTTTTGACCTGCAATATCAGATATCTCCTTAACGGCAACATCTAACAACCTTTTGTCGGCAACAGCCTGACCAACACCTTGATTAATAATAATCTTTTCAAGTTTTGGTATCTGCATTATACTTTTATACCCAAATTCTTTTTTCAAATTTGGCATAATTTCATCCGTATACTTCTTTTTAAGATTAGGCGTGAAGTTCATTACTTAATCTCCTCTTTAGATTTTATTGCGTATCGCACTAATTTATTATTATCATTTTTTCTTCTACCCACTCTTGAGGGTTCACCAGTTGATGGATCAACAATCATCAGGTTTGAAATATGCACAGGTGCTTCCTTCTTTACAATTCCACCCTCAGGGTTTTCACTATTAGGCTTTGTGTGTCGGGAAACCATGTTTACACCTTCTACAATAGCTTTATATTCAGCTCTGAAGACTTCTAAAACTCTCCCCTTTTGGCCTTTGTAATCACCGGCATTAACAAATACCGTATCACCCTTTTTTATATGTAATTTCCTTTGCATCTATGTTATTTTTTAAAATTAAAGTACTTCAGGTGCTAATGATATAATTTTCATATGAGATGCACGTAACTCACGAGCTACAGGACCAAAAATCCTTGTTCCCCTCATTTCACCTGCAGTATTCAATAATACAACTGCATTATCATCAAAACGAATATAAGAACCATCCTGACGCCTTATTTCTTTTTTGGTCCTAACTACAACCGCGGTAGAAACTGTTCCTTTTTTTATTTCACCTGAAGGAATTGCACTTTTTACAGTTACAACAACTTTATCGCCAATACTGGCATATCTTTTTTTTGTTCCTCCCAATACTCGTATAACAAGTACCTCTTTTGCGCCACTATTATCAGCAACTCCCAATCTTGATTCCTGCTGTACCATAATTATTTAGCTCTTTCAATTATTTCGACAAGTCTCCAGCTTTTTCTTTTACTTAAATGCCGGGTTTCCATTATTTTTACAGTATCACCAATATTACTGTCATTTTTTTCATCATGTGCCATGAATTTATTTGACTTATTGATGTATTTCCCATAAATTGGATGTTTTACTTTCCTATTGACCATCACAACTATGGACTTATCCATTTTATTACTGACAACCAAACCAATACGTTCTTTCCGTAGATTTCTTTTTTCCATGATGCTTAATCTATTCCTGATTTTCAGTTAATTCTCTTTTTCGTAATTCAGTTTTAAGCTTAGCCACTAAACGTCTACCCTCTTTCAATTTGTTCGGATTGTCCAAAGGTGATATTGCATGATTTAATTTCATCCTTGCAAAAAGTGCTTTCTCATCTTCAATTTTTTCAATGAGTTCTTTTGTTGTCAATTCCCTTATCTCTGAATTTTTCATTATTCACCACTATTTAAAGATTGATCGTAATCATGTCGTACAACAAATTTTGTTAAAATAGGTAACTTCTGTGCAGCTAACCTTAAAGCTTCTTTTGCAATTTCATATGGAACACCTTCTGCTTCAAAAAGGACTCTACCTGGGGTTACTCTGGCAACCCATGATTCAGGCGCACCTTTTCCTTTACCCATTCGAACCTCAGCAGGCTTTTTAGTTAAAGGTTTATCAGGGAATATTCTAATCCAAATCTGCCCTTCCCTTTTCATATGTCTTGTAACTGCCTGTCGAGCAGCTTCAATTTGCCTTGCACTAATCCAAGTGGTTTCCAAAGCCTTAATTCCAAAAGATCCAAATGAAAGCACATTACCTCTTTGGGCATTACCTTTCATTCTGCCCTTTTGCTGCTTTCTATATTTTAATTTCTTTGGTTGTAACATGATTGTATATCTCTATATTATTTTCTGCGCTTTTTAAAGCTTTTTTGTCTTTGATTTTTTAATCCGAAGTTTGGTGACAAGTCACGCTTACCATATACTTCTTTATCAAATATCCATACTTTTATACCTATCAGACCAACTTTAGTAAGAGCTTCAGATAAGTTATAATCAATATCAGCCCTAAAAGTATGTAACGGAATTCTACCTTCTTTATATGTCTCAGAACGAGCCATTTCAGCCCCATTCAACCTACCAGAAATTAAAACCTTTATTCCGCCAGCACCCATCCTCATAGTAGCAGCAATAGCCATTTTAACAGCCCTTCTATAGGCAATTTTACCTTCTACCTGACGAGCAATATTGTTACCAACTAAGGTTGCATTAAGCTCTGGACGTCTGATTTCAAAAATATTAATCTGAACTTCCTTTTTAGTAATATTTTTAAGCTCTTCCCTCAATTTATCAACCTCTGATCCACTTTTCCCAATAATAATGCCTGGTCTAGAAGTATGAACAGTAACTGTAATGAGTTTTAAAGTCCGTTCTATTACAATTTTCGCAACGTTTG
Organism: Bacteroidota bacterium; assembly: GCA_039714415.1. GTDB lineage: Bacteria > Bacteroidota > Bacteroidia > Bacteroidales > NBLH01 > NBLH01. The sequence continues at coordinate 22,493 of JBDLJL010000007.1, read as the reverse complement.
CTTTAGCTAAACGGACATTAAGATATTTCCTGATTTTAGTATCTTCTACCAATTTCATAGAATAATTCTTTCCACCGTACCAATTGGAATCCCATCCTTTAATGATTCCTAACCTATTACTTATTGGATTAATCTTTTGTCCCATTTGTTAATTTGTTTGATTGCTTTCTAAAACAACAGTTACATGATTTGATCTTTTCCTAATTCTGTGAGCTCTTCCTTGTGGTGCAGGTCTGAGTCTTTTAAGAACTCTTGCTGAATCAACAAATATTTCCTTAACGAAAAGACCCGTTTCTTCCATCCTAACACCTTCATTTTTACTTTCCCAATTAGCAATAGCTGAAAGAAGAAGTTTTTCAAGTCTTTTAGATGCTTCTTTAGGATTAAATTTCAATATATCAAGGGCATGTTTCACTTCAACACCACGAATTAAATCAGCCACCAAGCGCATTTTCCTTGGTGAAGTTGGGCAATTTTTCAAAACAGCATAATATTTTGATTTTTTTGCCTCCTTAATCGCTTCAGCCCGATTTCGTTTTCTAGCTCCCATTTTTAATTATCTTTTGATCCTTACGTTTAACGTTTATTTCCAGCATGTCCCCTATATGTTCTTGTAGGAGCAAATTCTCCCAATTTATGTCCAACCATATTTTCAGTTATATAAATCGGAATAAATTTGTTTCCGTTATGAACTGCTATAGTTTGTCCAACAAAATCTGGTGAAATCATTGAACTCCTAGCCCAGGTTTTGATTACTGTTTTTTTGCCTGAATCAATCATGGCAAAAACTTTCTTTTCCAGTTTGTAGTCAATAAAAGGACCTTTTTTTAATGAACGACTCATAAGATTATGAATATGTAACGATTATTTTTTTCTTCTTTCTATTATATACTTATTTGATGCTTTCTTCTTTGACCTAGTTTTAAAGCCTTTTGAAAGCAAACCAGTCCTAGATCTAGGTTGGCCACCAGATGATTTTCCTTCACCACCACCCATTGGATGATCTACCGGGTTCATTGCCACACCACGTACTCGTGGCCTACGACCTAACCAGCGACTTCGACCAGCTTTTCCTGATCTTTCTAATGCATGGTCTGAGTTTGAAACAGAACCTATTGTAGCTCTGCATGTTACCAAAATCATTCGTGATTCCCCAGATGGTAATTTTACAATTGCATATTTGCCATCTCTTGCAGTTAACTGAGCATATGAACCGGCACTTCTAGCCAATACAGCACCTTTATTAGGATCCAATTCTATATTATGAATAATTGTTCCTAAAGGTATATCAGAAAGATATAATGTGTTTCCAATTTCTGGTGCAACATTTTTTCCTGACATAATCGCCTGGCCTACTTCAAGACCATTAGGAGCAATTATATATCTTTTTTCACCATCTGCATAATAAACTAATGCAATTCTGGCAGATCTGTTTGGATCATACTCAACTGATTTTATATTACCAGGAACTCCATCCTTGTTTCTCATAAAATCAATAACCCTATATCTTTTTTTATGTCCTCCACCAATATTACGAACAGTCATTTTTCCTGTATTATTACGTCCGCCGGATCTTTTTTTCAATCCTAACAGCGATTTTTCAGGTACATTTGCCGTAATTTCTTCAAATGAACTAGCAACTTTACTTCTTTGCCCTGGTGTTGTTGGTTTTATTTTTCGTACAGCCATCTTTTCTAAATATTGCTATAAAAATCTATGGTATCTCCTTCTTGTAATGTAACTATCGCTTTCTTAAAAGAATTTGTTTTTCCTCTCTGAACGCCTGTTTTAGTATGTCTTGATTTAGATTTACCAGCGTATCGCATAGTGTTTACCGCCTCAACAGTTACATTATATAATTCTTCAACAGCTTTTTTAATCTGAATTTTATTTGCACTTTCGGCGACAATAAATCCAAACCGATTCAATTTTTCTCCCTGAATCGTCATTTTCTCCGTAATGATCGGCTTTTGCAAAATATCCATCGTTAAAACATTTTTTCTAAAACATCAATAGAACTCTCAACAAATACTAAAGCTTTCGCGTCTAAGATGTCATAAGTTGTTAATTCAGAAACTGTTATTGCCTTTGAACCCTGTAAATTTCGGGAGGACAAATATAGGTTTTTATTTGGTTCTGATAAAACTAAAATTGACTTTTTATCAGCAATTTTCAAATTATTTTCAAAAGCCTTAAATTCACTGGTTTTGGGCTTATCAAAACTGAAATCTTCAACAACATATAATACATTTTCTTTAGCCTTATATGTTAATGCCGATTTTCTGGCCAGTTTTTTTAGTTTTTTATTCAATTTAAAACTATAGTCTTTTGGTCTGGGACCAAAAACCCGTCCACCACCTCTAAATAAAGGATTCTTTATACTACCTGCTCTTGCTGAACCAGTACCTTTTTGTTTTTTAATTTTTCGGGTACTACCTTTAATATCAGCACGCTCTTTCGCTTTATGCGTACCCTGACGATTATTTGCCCTATACTGTTTTACGTCTAAGTAAATCGAATGGTCATTTGGTTCAATACCAAAAATCGCCTCATCTAAGTTTACCTTTCTTCCGGTATCCTCTCCTTTTATGTTATAAACTTTAAGTTCCATTACTTCTCAATAATTAAATATGAACCTTTCGGCCCCGGAACGGAACCCTTTAGTAATAGTAAGTTGTTTTCAGTAATGATTTTCACAACTCGTAAATTCAGAACCTTAGTCTTTTTACCACCAGTTCTTCCAGCCATTCGCATGCCTTTAAAAACACGAGATGGATATGAAGAAGCTCCTAATGAACCCGGTGCTCTAAGCCTGTTATGCTGACCATGAGTTGCATCACCAACACCTTTAAAATTATAACGTTTTACAACGCCCTGAAATCCTTTTCCTTTGCTAATTCCACTAACATCAAGCCAAGTATCATCATTGAAATAATCAACTGTGATAACATCACCTATTTTCCAATCTTTCACAAAACCTTTTAACTCGATAACCTTGTGTTTTGGTGTCGTTTTTGCTTTCTTAAAATGTCCAAGCTCTGCTTTTGTAGTTCGCTTTTCTTTTTTATCATCATAAGCAATTTGTACTGAATTGTACCCGTCAGTATCCTCAGTTTTAATTTGAGTTACAACACAAGGCCCAACTTCTAAAACAGTGCATGGGATATTTTTCCCCTCGGCACTGAAAACGGATGTCATTCCGATTTTTTTTCCAATTAATCCAGGCATTTTTTATAATTTTTCCTTAAACTTTTATTTCTACTTCAACACCACTGGGTAACTCTAGCTTCATTAAAGAATCTATTGTTTTTGGAGTTGAGCTATAAATATCAATTAATCTCTTAAAAGATGATAATTGAAATTGCTCACGCGACTTTTTATTTACAAAAGTAGACCTTAAAACAGTAAATATTCTTTTATGCGTAGGAAGCGGAATTGGTCCACTTACAACAGCTCCAGTCTGTTTTACCGTTTTGACGATTTTCTCAGCAGAGTTATCTACCAAATTATGATCGTATGACTTTAACTTAATGCGAATCTTTTGACTCATAAATAATATTATTATTCAGATTTACCCATATTTTTTTCAATAACCTCCTTGGAAATACCGTCAGGAACAGCCTCATAGTGTGAGAACTCCATTGAGGAAGTTGCTCTACCAGAAGATATTGTTCTAAGAACAGTAACATATCCAAATTTTTCCGCTAAAGGAACCAATGCTTTTACAACTCTGGCATTTCCTTTTGATTCCATTCCTTCAATTTTACCACGTCTTTTGTTGAAGTCCCCAATAATATCACCCATATACTCTTCTGGAGTTACAACTTCGGCAGCCATAATTGGTTCTAGAAGAACTGGTTTCGCCTTTGATGCAGCTGTTTTAAAGGCAAGCTTAGCAGCCAATTCAAAAGACAATTGGTCGGAATCCACCGGATGGAAAGAACCATCTAGCAATTCAACTTTAAGACTATCAACTGGATAGCCCGCTAACGGACCATTACTCATTGCATCTTTGAAGCCTTTTTCCACTGAAGGAATATATTCTCTTGGAATTCTTCCACCTTTAACAGAATCTATAAATTGAAGACCTTCCTGTCCATCATCTACAGCTGATATTTTAACTATAATATCAGCAAACTTACCACGACCACCTGTTTGCTTTTTAAACACTTCTCTGTGTTCTACCGAACCAGTTAATGCTTCTTTATATGCCACCTGTGGTGCTCCTTGATTACATTCTACCTTAAATTCACGTTTTAAACGGTCAATTAAAATTTCCAAATGAAGCTCACCCATACCACTAATAATGGTTTGTCCGGTAGTATCATCTGATTTTACCTGAAATGTTGGATCTTCTTCAGCAAGTTTGTTCAAACCATTTCCAAGTTTATCAAGATCTTTTTGTGTTTTTGGTTCAATTGCAATTCCAATAACAGGATCTGGAAATGTCATTGACTCTAAAACAATTTGTTTGTTTTCGTCACATAGTGTATCACCTGTATGGATATTTTTAAAACCAACTGCAGAACAAATATCTCCTGCACGAATTTCATCTTTTGGATTTTGCTTATTTGCATGCATCTGGTAAAGACGTGAAATCCTTTCTCTTTTCCTTGTTCTTGGATTAAAAACATACGATCCGGCTTTTAACACTCCGGAATATACCCTTACATATGCTAATCGACCAACAAATGGATCAGTAGTAATTTTAAATGCTAATGCAGATAATGGTTGATCTGAAGCAGGTTCTCTTTTAATTGGTTCTTCATTTTTGGGATTTACTCCCTCAATTGCCTCAACATCCAGAGGATTTGGTAATAAACTAACAATTCCATCGAGCAAACGTTGTACTCCTTTATTCTTAAATGCTGAACCGGCAAATACTGGAACAATTTTCATATCAATAACCGCTTTTCGTGTTACTGCCATGAATTCCTCTTCTGTAATTGATTCACGATCTTCAAAGAAACGCTCTAAAAACTCATCATCTGATTCAGCAACAGCTTCTACTAGTTTTTCGCGCCACTCCTCAACCGTATCTTTTAATTCTTCAGGGATATCAGTATATTCATACTTCATTCCCATTTCTTCGTCTTCTTTCCAAATAATTGCCCTACGTTCAATAAGGTCAATTATACCTCTAAAGTTTTCTTCTGAACCAATAGGTATTTGGAGTGGTACCGGATTTGCGCCAAGTTTATCCTTTATTTGATTAACTACATCAAAATAATCAGCACCTGTTCTGTCCATCTTGTTAACAAAGGCAATTCTAGGCACCTTATATTTATCAGCTTGTCTCCAAACAGTCTCAGATTGTGGCTCAACACCACCAACGGCACAAAAAACCGCAACTGCTCCATCTAACACCCTCAATGAACGCTCCACTTCCACAGTGAAGTCAACGTGTCCGGGAGTATCGATTATATTTATCTTATAGTCTTCGTCTTTGTATTTCCAAAAAGTAGTTGTAGCAGCAGAAGTAATTGTGATACCACGCTCTTGCTCCTGTACCATCCAATCCATAGTGGCAGCACCATCATGAACCTCCCCAATTTTATGGGTGATACCGGTATAAAAAAGAATACGCTCAGTAGTCGTAGTCTTACCGGCATCAATATGAGCCATGACACCTATATTCCTAGTATATTTTAAATCCGTTTTCATCTTCTTATTTACTCTTCTCCTAATTTAAAACCTGAAATATGCAAAAGCTTTGTTCGCTTCAGCCATTCTATGCGTATCCTCTTTTTTCTTGAATGCGCCACCTTCTTCGTTATAAGCAGCTATAATTTCACCGGCCAGTTTTTCAGCCATTGAACGGCCGCTTCTTTTACGGGCAAATAAAATCATATTTTTAATGCTAATTGATTCTTTTCTTTCCGGTCTGATTTCCATCGGCACTTGGAAAGTAGCGCCACCAACCCTACGGCTTTTCACCTCAACCCCTGGAGTTATATTTTCCAAAGCTTTCTTCCATACTTCAAGGGGTGTTTTTTCCTTGTTAGGGTTTTTCTCTGTAACAATATCTAATGCATCATAAAAAATATTATATGATACGTTTTTCTTACCTGAAATCATTAAATCATTGACGAACCTTGTTACCAGCGTATCGTTGAATTTTGGATCCGGTAATAATATCCTCTTTTTGGGTCTTCTTTTTCTCATTTCTTATAATTCAATGATATTAAACTATTTTTTTGGCTTTTTAGTTCCATATTTTGAACGTCTTTGGGTTCTTCCTTCTACTCCTGAAGTATCCAAAGCACCACGAACAATATGATATCTTACACCAGGCAGGTCTTTAACCCTTCCTCCACGTATTAATACGATAGAGTGCTCCTGTAAATTATGACCTTCACCAGGTATATATGCATTTACTTCTTTACCATTTGTTAACCTAACCCTTGCAACTTTTCTCATTGCTGAGTTTGGTTTTTTAGGTGTAGTTGTATAAACCCTGACACATACCCCCCTTCTTTGAGGGCAATTATCCAATGCCGGAGCCTTACTTTTATCTACTAATTTTGATCTCCCTTTTCTTACTAATTGCTGTATTGTAGGCATAAAGACAATGTATTTTTGTTAAATTTATTCCTTAAAATTGGTCTGCAAAGGTAAAATTTATTTTATTTAAAACAACAAAAACATTGAAGTTTTTGGAAATAAAGTTTTGTTTTTGAAATTCGTTATTTTAAACAACTTAATTATAGCAATTTACAGACATTATTTTGACATGCTTTTCTTTAAGCGGCTGCAAAAATAGAAATATTTTTTAAACTAGCAAAAAGAAAGTAGCCTTAAAACTGATTTTAAGGCTGAATAGGTAAATATTGTTAGAAGTGTTTTAAAGAAAATAAAAGTATTCCAATTAAAGTGGTTTAGTTTTCCTTATTAATTGATCCTGATATTACATATAAGAAGAAAAAGGCGAAAAATGAGGCAACGGCATAAGAATCTACATGTTTTTTTTTTGGAAGGAATGATCCCGACATTCTTTTTTGAATATCAAACTATGTTATTAACTTAAATAATTCTATACCTTATATATTATATATTATGTGCTAATTTTTTCCTCCTGTGTTTTTAAGCAGGTTAAAATTCATAATCAAATATATAATACTATAACATTCCACATATTTCGAATAAGTCAAATATTTAAGGCATGTGACACATTGATAAATGACTATATTCAACCCTAATCAAAAAGAGTAAGGCTTATTTGTTAACAGTTGCAGGTTTGCAAAAAATTATTAATTTTGACCGACTTTAGATTAATTAATATAATTTAACATATTAAATCTTATAGAATGAAAATTTATAAAACAGATGAAGTCCGGAATTTATCCTTATTGGGTAATGCCGGATTAGGTAAAACGACCTTAGCGGAAGCAATGCTATTTGAAGGTGGTGTTATTAACCGAAGAGGTGATGTTGGTCAGAAAAATACGGTATCTGATTATCATGAAATTGAACATGACCGTGAGAGTTCTGTTTTCTCTACAGTTCTACATACAGAGTGGCTTGGTAAAAAAATTAATATTATTGATACACCAGGTGCAGATGATTTTATTGGTGGTGTTATTTCAGCGCTTCATGTTACGGATACCGGACTAATGCTTTTAAATGCACAAAACGGAGTTGAAACAGGAACAGAAATTATTTGGCGACATACGGAAAACCTTAACAAACCGGTTGTGTTTGTTATAAACCAGCTAGACAGCGATAGTGCGAACTTTGAAAAAACCCTGGAAGAAACAAAACAGTCTTTTGGTAAAAAAGTAGTTGTTGTTCAATATCCTGTAAACCCAGGAAATGACTTTAATGCAGTTGTTGACGTTTTGTTAATGAAAATGTATAAATGGGGTCCTGAAGGTGGGAAGCCTGAGATTGTTGATATTCCAGACTCAGAAATAGAAAAAGCTAAAGAATTAAACAATGAACTAATTGAAGCGGCTGCAGAAAATGATGAAGGGCTTATGGAAATTTTCTTTGAAAAAGAAAGTTTAACAGAAGATGAAATGCGTGCAGGAATGCGTGAAGGCATTATTAATCGTGATCTGTTCCCGGTTTTTTGTGTTTCAGCGAAAAAGAATATGGGCGTTCGCAGGTTAATGGAGTTTCTGGGTAATGTAGCCCCAACACCTAATCAAATGCCTTCGCCCGTTAATAATGAAGGTAATGAGGTGATTTGTGATGCTTCAGGTAAAACCTCATTATTTGTTTTTAAAAATATGGTTGAGCCTCATTTAGGGGAAGTACTTTACTTTAAAGTAATGTCAGGTACAGTTGAAGAGGGAATGGATCTGATAAATACCGTAAAACAATCTAAAGAAAGAATGTCCCAATTGTTTCTTGTTGCAGGTAAAAATAGAACAAAAGTTGACAAACTTGTTGCTGGCGATATTGGTGCTACCGTTAAACTTAAAGATACAAAAACAAATCACACATTAAACATAAAAGGTGATGATTGGTCTTATCCAGCAATGGTGTTTCCTGACCCCAAATATAGAACAGCCATAAAAGTAGTTAATGAATCGGATGATGAGAAATTAGGCGAAGTATTACACCGTATGCATGAAGAAGACCCTACAGTGATCCTTGAGTATTCTAAAGAGCTAAAGCAACTGATACTTCATGGGCAAGGTGAATTCCATTTGAATACGGTAAAATGGCACCTAGATACTATTCATAAAATTGACACTGAATTTTTTGCACCCAAAATTCCATACAGGGAGACGATAACTAAAAAAGCACAAGCTGATTTTCGACATAAAAAACAATCAGGCGGTTCTGGCCAATTTGGTGAAGTACATTTGGTTATTGAACCATATGTTGAGGGAATGACTGACCCGAAAATGTTTAAATTTGGTGATAAAGAACTGAAAGTTAACATCAGGGGTAAAGAAGAACACCCATTGGATTGGGGAGGTAAGCTCGTTTTTTACAATTGTATAGTAGGTGGTGTAATTGATACTCGTTTTTTACCTGCCATTCTAAAAGGAATTATGGAAAAAATGGAGGAAGGACCATTGACAGGATCATATGCCAGGGATATTTGTGTTTACATTTATGATGGAAAAATGCACCCGGTTGATTCAAACGAAATTTCATTTAAATTGGCGGGGGCTAAAGCATTTTCTGAAGCGTTTAAAAATGCCGGCGCAAAAATACTTGAACCAATTTATGATGTTGAAGTTCTGGTTCCTTCAGATAGAATGGGTGATGTTATGAGTGATTTACAGGGAAGAAGGTCAATAATTTCCGGAATGAATAGTGAAAAGGGTTTTGAAAAAATAATGGCCAAGGTTCCATTAGCTGAAATGGGTAAATATTCAACGGCACTAAGCTCTTTAACTAATGGTAGGGCAACATTCTCAATGAAATTTGCAGAATATAGTCCTGTTTCTCACGACATTCAGGACGTATTACTAAAAGCTTATGAAGCTGAACAAGAAGAAGATTAATTATACTCATTAATATATTATTGAAGGCAGGAATTTTTGTTCCTGCCTTTTTTTATTCTCAAAAAAGTTAACACTAACCTGTATATTAACCAAATATCCAAAAATTATTAATATAGAGGGATATAAAATCCTACTTTGAGGATTTCTTTTTATAAAAGTCAGCCATATTCAAATTAAGAGAAAAATGATTAGAAGCACCTGCCAAATGATAAAATGCCTGACTATAGCTTAACTTGATTTTTGATATTCTTATATATATACCCCATGAAAATCCCACTAAAAATGGCCTTGTGGGAATCATCATTTCTTTTCTCCTTTGATGATTATAACCTAAAAGCACATTAAATCCTTTCGCAGGCAAGAATTCTGCACCAAAAATAAAATGCCTGAAAAAATTATCAATCAAGGTAATTGGCTTATCATCAGAAAAATCACTATTCTGATCACCTGATGAATATGAAGGATTACCATTCTTATCATACTTTAAATCCCATTTGTTTAAATGTTGATACAACACTGAAAAACGAAATGGTGCATGCTCAAGTTTTTGCGTGAGGCCTAACTGAATATTCAGTGGTATATTTTCATAATTACCTCGTGTATACGGTTTTATTTGCGAACCTAAATTCCGTATTACCAAAGCAGCACTTAAGCCCTTTTTTCCATAATAGGTAAGCCCGGCATCAACAGCCAATCCAAAAGAATTGTATGCTTCTAATTGAGAATAAATTGGTTTTAGATTTACACCAACTGATAAAGCACTATCAATTAACACTTTTGACCAAAAAAGATTTAAGGCAAGTTCAAAAGCACTATACTGTCCGGTGATTTGTCCAGTATGGTCAGCTTTTATAAAAGTACCATAGTTTATATAATTTAAGCCGGATGCAAACATTCCGGCTTTGTTAAATTTTCGTGCATAAGAAACATAGCCATAATTAATCCCTGCAAAATAGTTTACATAATTCAAAACCAGATGATCTGACATGGATGTATCCAGCAATGCCGGGTTATCATGAACAAAACTCAGGTCTATATCCGGAATAGTAATATTTTTACCACCCAATGCCGCCAAGCGTGCAGAATTTGTTAATTCAAGGAAAGAAAATGTTGAGCTACCACCAAGCTGACCAAGCATTTTGGTTGAAGCAACAAATAAAAATAAAATGATAATTATTTTATTCAAGGTCTATGATTTTGATTATTTCCAATAATAAACGGTAAATACTCATCAGTAAAATTCGGGTATTGTTATATTGCTCTATTGTTAAATTATCATCAGAAATCAGAGTAACTACTTACCAATCTATAATTTAAATGCACAACAATATAACCATTTAACAATATAACAATTCTGTCTTAAATTCAATTTTTCCTTACAATTCTTTTTTTTGATTAATTTTTCGAAAGATAATGATATTTTTTAAATGTATTGCCTTATTAAGTTGAGATAAAGACAAACCGGACAATACAACTAAAATTCCTACAATATTAATCCAATTTAATTTTTCATCAAGAATATACCAGGCAAATACAGCAGTAAAAACGGGGATTATATTCGAAATAGTATTTGCTTTGGTAATCCCAAGCTGTTGAATACCGTATATAAATAGCATAAAAGCCAAGGATGAAGCAAAAATTGCCAATGCGAACAGTGGTTTGGCAATTTCCCAGCTGAATTTAACCTGAATAAAATGATCATAGTCAAAAAATAGAAAAACGGGTAGAAAATAAAGCAAACCAATAGCATTTTGATAAGTTATCAGGTTAAATACATCGTATTTTGCAGCCAGATTAACAGTTAAAACAGAATAGGCTATGGCAGCAAACACTGCCAAAGACATTAACAAAATACCATAAGTACTTGCAGAAAGTTCAAATTCATCATTAAAAAGAACCAGTATTACTCCAAAAACAGAAATAACAATTCCGGCTATATTTAAAATTGACAATTTCTCTTTAAGAAAATAATATGCTACAATCGGTGTAAATAAAGGAATCGTTGCAATCAGCACTGATGCCGTAGTTGAACTAACATATTTTAAACCTATTGTTTCACCAATAAAATAAAGAAATGGTTGAAAAAATGAAAGTAATAATAATCTGCCACGGTCTTCTCTAGCAATTGGTTTTAACTTTTTAAATAAATAACCAATAAAAAATAAAAACAAACTAGAAATCAAAAGCCTTAGGAATACAATAGTTATTGGTTTATAAAGCTCTAATAATATTTTAGACCAAACAAAAGAAAACCCCCAGAAAATCATTGCCAAAATCATGGCAATATAAGTATATAATAATTTTCTACTTATTTTCATAAATAACAAAGAGATAATTTAGACAATGATGATTTAAAATTTCAAATTCCTGATCAAAAAGATAATATCTAACAAAATATAGAATTTCTCATTCTACTATGGAAGGATTCTTTTATATCAGCCTGCATTCACTATATAGTTAACATTTCTGGCAGCAAGGTAATTTTTAATATAATTGAAATTTTCTTCCAAAACACCAACATATTCTGGAGGATTGATACCTGCATTGTTATACAAACCATCCAAAATAAGATTTGCTATAGCAGTACATGTATAACCGGTTGTTCTGGCCATTGATATTGTTTTAGATTCTCTCTCATATCGATCAAACAAATCATACTGATATTTTTTAATTTTACCATTTTCTGTTCCTTCAATGATAATTCGCATTACGGTAAAATCTTCTTCACCTTCTTTCAACTGCCATTTAGGAAATAATAGTTTAGCGGTTAGATCAATCGGTCTGATTTTTTGTCCATTCACATCAACTTCTTCATAAGAAAAGAACCCGCTTTCACGTAAAACACGCAAATACTCAATAGCTCCAGGATAGCGTAATGTTTTCTCAATCATATCAGGAATATCCATGGTCTTAATTAGCGTTCTTAATCCATCAGAATTCCAGGATTCAAGTGTCCCCACTTCTTTAAAATTAACCAACTCAGGATCAGAAAGTGCTTCGCGTACAACCAATTCACTATTTTGCACATAGCGTGCTGGCCTTATATATTCCTCGATAACATCAATAGGCGAAAATACCGCTTTGTACTCATAAGGCCATTCACGAACAAATGGAAGCCCGCCAACCAGGCACTCATAATTTTTAATTTCCATTTTTGCATTATGGTATCCAAGTATAATATTACCCATTCCGGGAGCGACTCCTGCATCAACAACCGCTGTCACACCCATTTCTTTAGCCAATTCATCCAAGTCAAAAGGATCTTCAGGGAAAAAGGCAATATCAACAACATTCTTTCTTGCTTTAATAATGGCCTTTAAAGTTTCATAACCCATAAAGCCCGGAACAGCGCTCACCACAAGATCACAACCGTCAATAACTTTTTTTATATTTTCAGAAATTGACAGATCAGTTTTAACAGTATTAATATTATCATATTTATTAAGTAGATTTAAGGCATCCTGACTATAGTCTACAGAAACTACTTTAAACTTTTCATTTAGGTCAATGGCCATGGCAGCTCCCACTCTACCGGCACCAAGAACTACAACTTTCTCCATATTTTATTACTTATTTAAACAAACCCCTCAAAAAGGGGGTGTTTCAAAATGAATTTATTATAAAATTATAACTATAGTAATTTACAAATTTACTTTTTTTCATAAATTTAAAAACTGGACAAGGTGCAATGTTGTGATAAAAATTTGATTTAACTTATCAGATCATCAATTGTGAAACCAGTCCTTAGTAAATTATCCAAACTTAAAATTTGTTTTAGTTTATTTTGTTCTATTAACTTCAATTTACTATTTGACTGAAAAATATCAATACTTCTTTTGTTCATTTCATCCGATAGCTGTGCAGATTTATTATATCCAATATATGGGATAAGTGCAGTTGTAATAGCCGGACTGTGAAAAAGCTTTTCCAATGCAATTTCTTTATTAATTGTTAATCCCTCAAAAAGGTTCTTACATAATGTTTCATTTGCAGCAATTAATAAATTGATACTTTCAATCAGCGCATTCCCTATAACCGGCAAATAAGCATTTAAATCAAGTACGCCCTGAGCAGCTAAACCAGAAATTAATTGATCATTGCTATATACTGTATGTGCCACACTTATAACATATTCCGTTATAACCGGATTTACTTTAGAAGGCATTATTGAACTTCCGGTTTGTTTCCTTGGTATTTGGATTTCCTTATTGCCAATTAAATCAGAGGATAACAAACGAATATCATTAACCATTTTTTCAAGATTTACAGCATGCGCTTTCAAAGTAGCATGAATTTCAACTAACGAATCATGATTTGATGTATTATCCTCAAGATTTTCAGCTCTGGTTACAGGCAGTCCGGTAAGATTTTGCAGTTCCTGAACAACCTCCATAATATAAAAGCGTGGTGCAGTAATGCCTGTTCCAATAGCGGTTCCACCAAGATTTACTGATTTAATTCGTTCAAAACATTTGGAAACCCGCCACCAGTCCCGAGACAGTGCATCATTGTAACAACTGAAAAGTTTACCATATGATGAAGGAACAGCCTCCTGCATTTGAGTATAGGCTATACGGAGAGAATTCCTATGTTCTTTTTCAAGAAATTCTGTTTTAGACCTTAAATTATTAATTGTAGTTTCCAGCTTAGTTAATAATTTTAAAACCACAACTTTTAACGATGTTGGGATTACATCATTAGTTGATTGAAATATATTTGCATGTTCAACAGGATCAATAATGGAATAATTGCCCGGTTTTTCATTCAACTTTTGCAATGAAGCATTAGCAAGAATTTCATTTACATTCATATTAATGCTGGTACCTGCACCTCCCTGAATGGCTGGCACAATAAAGCTATCAAAATATACTCCATCAGCAATTTCCGATGCTGACTCGGTTAATTTCCGGAGTACATCATCAGAAATAAAATTAAAAAGTGTTTTTTTTCCAGGATATTTATTGTTTGCAGCTTGTTTAAAATTTTTACAGGTGTTAAATACCGCTAATTTTGTCACTCCAATAGCCTTGTACCAATCAATAGAAAAATCAGATTTATATGGAAAATTCTCCCTGGCACGTATTGAATGAATTCCATAAAAAGCATCCTTTGGAATAAGTTTCTCTCCAATTATATCATTTTCTGTTCGCATTTTTATTTAATTGGGTGATAAGTTCCAAGTGTCAAAGTTCAAGATACAAAGCTTCAAACTTTATTCTTTATATCTTTCTACTTTTGTCCATCAGCCACCATAGGCGTGCCAACGGCGAACTTTTGTCCTATTTGCTTATCGGTTGTGCAAATGCCTTTACATCATTTCCTGTGATAGTTTCTTCACTTAAAATGATTAACCTTTCTAAAACATTACGAAATTCCCGAATATTTCCAGTCCATTTAATTTTTTGCAATTCTTTAAACGCATCTTCGGTCACATTTTTTTTGGGCATTCCATAATCTTCACAAATCAGGTTCATAAAATGCTCAGAAAGGATTGGAATATCCTCAATTCGATCATTCAATGCAGGTACATGAATTAATATAACACTTAAACGGTGATACAAATCTTCTCTAAAATTATTTTCCCCTATTTCTTTTTTTAAATCTTTATTAGTAGCTGCAATAATTCGCACATCTACTTTAATTTGTTTATCACTACCAACCCTGGTAATTGTATTTTCCTGCAAAGCTCTTAATACTTTTGCTTGTGCAGACAAACTCATATCACCAATTTCATCAAGGAAAATAGTACCGCCACTGGCTTGCTCAAACTTCCCTTTTCTTTGTTTATGTGCAGATGTAAAAGCACCCTTTTCATGACCAAACAACTCACTCTCAATAAGTTCTGAAGGGATTGCAGCACAGTTTACTTCTATGAAAGGTTGACCTCCTCTGGGGCTTTTCTCATGCACCCATCTGGCAACCAATTCTTTCCCGGTACCATTTTTCCCAGTAATCAGCACCCTCGCATCTGTAGGAGCAACCCGATCAATCATTTCTTTTATTTTATTGATGGCTACTGATTCACCAACCATATCATATGTTTTGCTGACCTTTCTTTTAAGCTTTTTTGTTTCAACCACTAAATCCTTTTTCTCAAGTGCATTCCTTATGGTTACTAACAGTCTGTTTAGTTCAAGAGGTTTTTCAATAAAATCATAGGCTCCTTTTTTTAAAGCTTCAACTGCCGTTTCAACAGAACCATGTCCTGAAATCATAACCACAGGAACATCAGGGCTAACTTCTTCTAATTTCTCAAGCACTTCAATACCATCCATATTTGGCATCTTAATATCACAAAGTATGATATCATATTTATTTTCTTTTGCTTTTTCCAATCCTTCAAAACCATCTGATGCAATCTCAACTTTATGATCTTCATACTCCAGAATTTCTTTCAATGTATTTCTTATGGGCTTCTCGTCGTCTATTACTAATATTTTTGCCATATACTGTTCTTTTATTCGATTAAAGGCAAATATACATTTTTCTAAGTAAAGATTATATTTTTTAATTAACTTTTTTATTTCGTTCTATTATTTCATACAAAATATTGAAATCAAACTTATTTTTTTCATTTTAAAATTTACCTTAACTTTATCGAAACAATTTGAAGCATGTATGTGAATTAAGATGAATACTGAAATCCTTAACTCAAAACCCTTTTTAACTCATACTTCTTTATTATAAGTATAGATAATATAGTTCAACCGATTTATAATTTTAATATAATGACAAGAACATCTTTAGTACTATTTGCACTTTCCCTTTTACTTCTTCAACAATTTATATATGCCCAGGAAAGACTATTTATTCCTAATGAAATTCAGCGAGCAATTGAAAACGGAACAAGGACAAAAACTGGTGAACCAGGAAAAAACTATTGGCAAAACAAAATTAAGTACAATATCAAAGCTAAATTTAATCCTACTACAGGATTCCTTAAAGGTAAAGAAGACATTAGTTATACGAACAAAAGTCCTTATTCCTTAAATACTATAGTAATAAACCTTTACCCCAATCTGTATAAAAAAGGGAGTAAACGAGACAAACCAGTGCATTTAGGTGATCTGCATGACGGTATAATAATCTCAAAAATTTTTATTGACGATAAAAAAATTAATCCACATGGAGAACAGTGTTTTTTTGAAGGGACTCTTCTTTATTTATCATTAACCAACCCTTTGAAATCAAATAAACAAATCAAGATAAGTATAGAATGGGAATTTAATATGCAAAAAACAACTCATTTAAGAACCGGAAAATACGATAAAAACACTTGGTTTATAGGCTATTGGTATCCACAAATAGCAGTGTATGATGATATATTTGGCTGGGATGAGATTCCCTATGACGGGCTACATGAATTTTACTCACCTTTTGCAGATTTTGATGTTACAAT
The DNA here is from genome assembly GCA_039714415.1 of Bacteroidota bacterium. Classification (GTDB taxonomy): domain Bacteria; phylum Bacteroidota; class Bacteroidia; order Bacteroidales; family NBLH01; genus NBLH01. Next base: position 5,630 of record JBDLJL010000007.1, on the reverse strand, counting down.
ATCTGTTCCTGAAAATCAGCTGATTTGGGCTACAGGAATATGGCAAAATCCTGAATCAATTCTTGATAATAAATATTTGCACCGTTATAAAAAATCTTTAACCGCCAATAATGTTGTGCAAATTGTTAAACAGGAAGATTTAAACAAAAGCATATTGCAACCCACTAAAGATAATTTGCGCAACTGGCATTTTCAAGCTAAAAATGTTGTGGACTTTGCTTTTGCAACAAGCGACCATTATTTGTGGGATGCCACAAGCCTTGTTGTTGATAAAGAAACAAAACAAAGGACAGTAATTAATGTAGCATACGATAAAAACTCACTCGATTTTTATGATGTGGCAAAAATCAGCAAAAAAACCATTCAATATTTATCAGATTCAATGCCAGGCATTCCATTTCCATATCCAAGAATGTCAGTTTTTAACGGAGGTGGTGGAATGGAATATCCAATGATGGTAAATGACCGTTCTGAAAGCAATTATGCGGAAATGATAAACCTTACATCCCATGAAATATCCCACACTTATTTTCCATTTTACATGGGAATTAACCAGGAACGATATGCATGGATGGATGAAGGATGGGCTCAATTTTTACCATCGGAATTTCAAAGCCGTTATGTGACCAATAACGATCAGCCCGGATATTCATCATACGTTTACAGCTACTATGCAGGAACAAGTGCAGAATTGCCCATGATGGTGCAATCATTTAATATAAAAGGATATGAATATTATGTAGCCAGTTATTACCGACCGGAAATTGCATATCGCACATTACAAAACTTACTTGGTGAGGATTTATTTTTAAAAGCTTTGCAGGAATATGCCCGAAGATGGAATGGGAAATATCCCGGCCCCTATGATTTCTTTTTCACTTTTAATGATATTGCCGGTGAAGATTTAAGCTGGTTCTGGAAACCATGGTTTTTTGAAATGGCATTCCCTGATTTAACCATTGATAAGGTAAAATATAATGGTAAAGATTATGAAATAATCATCGAAAATAATGGAGGCCTCCCATTACCTATAGAATTAACAATTGAATACAAAGATAATAGCACAACAAAAATAGCGTATCCAGTAAGAATATGGAATGGCACAGGGGGGATTATTAAACTTTTTCATAAAACAAAAAAGAAAATTAAAAAAATCATCCTGGGAAACAAAATCATTCCTGATGTAAATAAAAAGAATAATATTTATAACCATTAACGCTATTAAGACAAGTACTTATAAACAATTAAAGTATGGCAGTTACAATTAACTTTCACTTATTATTTTATAACTGTAGATACTTTAGTCAAAAGACCTGGGAAAGTGCGCACATAATGTTATAACAACGAAAACTCACGCCAAGGCGCTAAGACGCCAAGAAAACATTTTCTTCCTTTGCGCCTTAGCGTCTTGGCGTGAGATAAAACTTTAACAATGACAGACCTTCTAAAAAAAGCATACAATCCGGAAGATTTCAGAAAATTAGGTCATGAAATAGTTGATTTACTGGCTGACTATCTTCAATCACAAAAAAATGATAAAAAACAAAAGGTATTACCATGGCAAAATCCTGATATCCTGTTATCCAAATGGCAAAACGACTTCCAAAACAATAATAATCAAAGCATTAAATATTTATATTCTGAATTATTAAACGATTCAATCCATATCCACAACCCCAATTATATGGGGCACCAGGTTTGTCCCCCCCTACCCATTTCTGCAATTGCCGAGCTATTTGGCTCACTGTTAAATAACGGGCAGGCTATTTACGAAATGGGCCCTGCCGCAAATGCCCTTGAACGAATTATTATAGAATGGATATCTGCTAAATTAAATTACCCCAAAGGTGCTTTCGGCATCCTTACTTCCGGTGGTTCAATTGGTAACCTTACCGCATTATTAGCTGCACGACAATCGCAAACACAATACGATGCATGGGAAAAAGGAAACGAAAAAAACCAATTTGCTATTATGGTTTCAGAACAAGCTCATTATTCAGTAAGCCGAGCGGTAAAAATAATGGGCTGGGGAGAACAAGGCATTATTAAACTTCCAGTTGATGAAAATTTCAAAGTCAATGTAAGTAAACTTGATCAAATCTATAAAAAAGCTATGGCAGATAATGTTCAAGTAATTGCACTTGTAGCCAATGTTTGCAATACAGCAACGGGAACCTTTGATCCAATAGATGAAATAGCAGATTTTTGTAAAAAGCATAATATTTGGCTTCACGCAGATGCAGCACATGGTGGTGCGGCCATTTTTTCAGAAAAACATAAATATTTATTGAAAGGAATAAACAGGGCAGATTCTATTGTTCTTGATTTTCATAAAATGATGATGAATTCAGCTTTAACTACAGCCGTTTTATTTAAAGAAGGAAATAAATCCTACGAAACCTTTTCGCAAAAAGCATCGTATTTATTAAAAGATAAACAAGCCTTTGAGTGGTACAACTCAGCAAACCGCAGTTTAGAATGCACTAAATACTGGATGTCATTAAAAACCTATACTATAATAAAAAGCTATGGGGAAGATATCTTTAAGAATTATGTAGAAACGACTTTTGAAATTGCACAAAAATTTGCAAATATCATTAAAGAAGAAAACGATTTTGAATTAGCTATAAATCCCGAATCAAATATCGTATGTTTCCGTTATAGGCCAAAAGAAGAATTATCACCTGGGGAATTATCAGACCTTAATGCAAATAAAAGAAAAAAACTAACAGAAGACGGGCATTTTTACATCGTTCAAACTGATTTAAATGACGAAACATGGCTAAGGGTAACTTTAATGAACCCTTTTACAGCGGAAGAAAATATAAAAGGTATGTTGGATGCTTTGAAAAAAATTTAGTGTCAAGAGGAAAAAGGCTCAAGTGTTCAAGTTGCAGACGCCTGCATATCCCGTACATTAGTAATCCCCTCATAAATAGTTCGCCATTGCAAGTCCCGGGAAAAGGCTCACAAAGTGCTATGACAACTTATCCGCCAAACCGCTTGAGCGACTTGGTGGGTCTTAAATCTTGCTTTTGTAATTCACTCATTTACAGCTTCTTTTTAAGAAACTGTCATTAGTAGCGTTAGCAAAGCACCCCCATAGAGTTCTCCATTATATTGTCTGGCAAGTTTAACGGCAAAAGGCACAAATCAATTGTCCTGAATACAACGAACTGAATACCCCCGAAAACTCCAATAATCAACCCCCATACCGACAATCATCCCAACATTAAAAATACTTAGATACTATGCTCTCGTTCCTTATAATTCCAAGGATGATGACCAAAAGTAAGCTTTTTCACCAATTTCCGAGTCACCACCAACATAATAGCGACCACCACCAAATAAGGTAGAGAAACCACTTTCCCCGTCTCGTAGTAGTTCTACGTAAGCGCTTCCGAAATATCTTAGTAAAGCCCAAAATTCATCTTTATCAGGCAGGTGCCAACCCTGAGGACAAACTGTTTTAGCCGTTTTCCAATTATAAAGGTAACCGTATTTTGTTACATTGGTTTGATCATGATCATAAGCCCAACAACCGCTATTTGTTTTGTAGGCAAGGTTTTCGGTCATCCATATTTGGCCTCCTATGTCTACTATTTTATAACGTTTGCCATCACAGCTGTCAGTCAAATAACGAAGCAAATCCATTGTTTTTTTTTTGTTTTTTACAATTACACTGGTTGTACTGTCTTTATAAACCATAATGTCCTGCTCCCAAGTTTGGATGCCCTTTATTTTAATAGTGTGGATGCCGGTAGTTATTTTTGTCAGATTGTTTCCTTAAGCCCTTATAGGCCGTTCGTCCTTGCATCCAGATAAAGACTACCACCTATTTTGCTGTATATGCTTATACTGCAGAAGTAAACCACTTTACCCTGCACTAAACCGCCTTCTTCCGGTTTAGTATTTACATTTTGACCGCTTACTTTAAAATAAAAGTCAGTCATTAACGAACTCCAGTCCTGTGGCACTTGTTTGCCATTGCTGGCCATATTTACAGCAATTCGGGTATTTTTAAAAACATTCTCGATATTTTGTACTACTTTCATCTGTTCTACCAGCTTTTCGGTATATAGGCCGTTGTTCCCGGAACCATCATCGGCTGTTTCACCGGATTGCGTAGCAAAAGCTATAATGGTGCCTTTGGCAGAGTTCCAAATTTTGGCAAAACCACGCTGGCCACCCCTTGTCCATGAACGAAAAGGATCGTTGCGACAGGCATCCAGTATCATAATGTTCACTTTTTTACTGTTGCCCATAAACGCATTGTTTATATCGTTAATGCTAAAAGCATCGTATTTGGCCATTTCGCGGTTATCCAGTTTTGCATAAACAGGTATCAGATAGTTTATGCCATCTACCTGTATGCCATGGCCTACGTAAAAAACAGGGCCATGTCATAATTTTTCATCTTATGCTTAAACTGTGCCGCTGTTATTTGCATGCCCGCAAACCGACATTTGTTTTTTTAACCACTTCAAGACCCAAGTTTTCAAATGTCCCGGCTATTAAATTGGCATCGTTTACAGGGTTACGTAGGGCGCCACCATGTTGGTAGGCCGAGTTCCCTATTACCAGGGCGATGCGTTTTTCGCTACTTTGGCCAAAAATAAATGTTACAAAAACTAATAATAAAAAGGTAAATATGATTTTTATATTAATTTCTAATTCTAACTATTAAACAAAACTTTATTATTCAGGATAACTTGGTAAGGTTATCAACAATCAAACTTTCTAAATTTTGTTTCATTTATCTAAATTTTTTTTAAGCAAACTTACTAATTCTGAAAGATTTTGCAAGTTACAAAGATTATAATTTTCGTTCAAAATTCCAGACCAAAGCCTTCGCTCAAAAAGAAGGTTTTGATATCTCCGGCAATTGGTATTTACTTCTGTTCATATTGTTAATGGTCTGATCTTACCACATGCTAAACTTTGCAAATTGAATAACTTGGTAAGTCTTTTTCAAATTTCGCTAAGGCGGAACATTGCAAAGTTTTGTTGCATCAACCGTGAAACTTACCAAGCCTGAAAGACTATTCCTTTTCTCCAACAAAACTCAACAGGTTTTAAAAACCTTACAAGTTACTGTTAACAAACAGCTTAAAAGTATAGGCAAAAGAGAATAGGACAAGAGGACAATTAATTGCCCTTATTTACGATGAGCGATAGTGAAAAAGCAATCCCTTATACCGTTCGTCATTCCGAGCGAAGCAAAGGAATCCCCTCAAATTAGTACTGCCGCCCATTCAAAGAAATTTGCCACTTTATTATACTCCGACACATTTAAACAGGCTCAATGTAAAAGTTCAGTATGAAATTGTAGGGGATTGCCTCACGACCTAACCTTTTGTAACAGAAAGGGCAATTGCATTTGTTGTGCTTTGTGCAGGCTTATTGAATGTGGTTCGCAATGACGAGCATTGTGCAGGCCTTGTACAATAGCTTTCCTTGCGACTTTTTTTAATCACAGCTCAGGAAAGCTGTGGTACAAACGCAAAAAGCCTGTCTAAAAATTAGACAGGCTTTAAAAAAAGAACGGCAACGACCTACTCTCCCGCTGTTACGCAGTACCATTGGCGCTAATGGGCTTAACTTCTCTGTTCGGGATGGGAAGAGGTGGG
>JBDLJL010000006.1:0-57984 GCA_039714415.1 Bacteroidota bacterium | reverse complement strand
ATAAGTAGAGCACTAAAACATTTACGAAAAAATTTAAAACAATATGTGGATGTAGTTTAAGGACAATAGTGCACAAGACAAAAGATAAAAAGTAGAAAGATAAAAAGTAGAAAGCAAAAATTAGAAAGTTAAAAGAAAATGAATACAAAAGAAAAGGAATTATATAATGTTGATGCTGCTTGGGTGAAACTAAATAACAGGTTTGATCAGGATGGTTTATTAGCAACAAACAATAAAATTAGAAGTGTTGATTTTAAAATGATTGTAAAAATTGCTGCGATATTTATCGTTGGAATTTTTGTGAGTTATTTAGCATATAATCATTTTATTGTGAACGAACATAGTGGAATGCAATTAGCGGAAACATTTTCTGAAAACAACATAAAAGTCATGGAACTTTCTGATGGCTCTATAGTACATATAAATAAAAAATCAAAACTATATTATCCAGAAAACTTCAACGCAGATGAACGAATTGTTGAAATAGAAGGCGAGGCATTTTTTGTTATAAAAAAGAATCCTCAAAAACCTTTCATCATTAAAGCAAGAAATAAGGAAATCAAAGTTTTGGGTACTTCGTTTAATGTAAATACTAATTTTGAGGGCGGAAAAGTTGAAGTATTTGTGGAAACAGGAAAGGTAAAGTTTTATGAACCTGGAAATACTAAAAAAGAACTTATTCTGGAACCTGGTGCCATTGGAATAATTCATAAAAGAGCAGAAACAAAACAAAACAATGACCTCAATTACATGTCCTGGAAAACAAAGTATTTTGATTTTAGCAGGGGTGAAAACTTAGGAAAGGTTATCGCTACTATAAATAGGGCCTATGGAGTAAGTATTGAATTGGCTGATAAAGAACTTTCTGAGAGAATGCATCATACAACTTATAATAATAATTCATTAGATACAATCTTAAAATTACTTTGTACATCTCATAAACTGGAAATGTTAGAGCAGGATAGCATTATTATATTGAAGGCGAAGTAAATTATTAAAAGATATTTTGGCTATATTGTGAAATAATAAATTAATCTAAGTTGTATACAAGGGTAAATGGTTGAAGCCCTAATTTAATTTGAGCAGGATGTGCAAAAAGGGAAAAAAGAGCACGTTATTTTATTACTCACTTTCCATTGTAGTTCTTATAATTGGTATTTTACATCCTAATCCTATTTTTGCTCAAGAGAATATCCTTGAATCTAATATTTCTATTAAGCTAAAGAATATTGCTGTTCATGAAGCCCTTTCAAAAATTACCCAAAAAATTAACTATTATTTCACTTTCGATGGGAAAATCCTGGATGCTAAGAGGATAATTAGCATTTCTTTTAAAGATGAACCACTGAAGAATTGTCTTGATCGTATTTTTGATGACCCGGACCTGGAATATAAAATCATTGACAATCATATCGTAATTAATAAAAAGGAGCTTAAGGATTTAAATTCCGTTTTAATTAATGATACCACCATAAATATTATTGAACTACATGGAAAAGTCATTGACAAAGAAAATGGTCAAAGTTTAGCTTATGCCGCAATTGGCATTGAAAACCATAATGTTGGTTCCATAACAAATGCACAGGGATCATTTATTTTAAAAATCCCAAAAGAACTAATAAATGCAAATCTCTGTGTTTCTTTCATCGGATATTTGAATACATGTATTCCGGTGGAGAAGCTTTACGGTTTGAACAAGACGATTGAATTACAACGTAACTATATTTCTGTTCAGGAAGTAATTATACGAAGTACTGATCCTAAATCCATTATCAGGGAGTCAAACAAGAATATAAAAAATAATTTCTGTTCAAAACCAAACTCCCTGACTACTTTTTATCGGGAATCAGTAAAGCAGAAAGATAAATTCATGTTTTTTTCTGAAGCCGTTTTGAAAGTATATAAAGCTGCCTATACTAATTCATTTGATATGGATCAGTTAAAAGTATTAAAATCAAGAAGTTTTCATGATGTGTCTGAAAAAGATACCGTTCGGTTGAGACTGAAATCAGGGCTTGGAGCTTCATTATCTCTTGATCTTGTTAAAAATAAAATTGATTTCATTGATGAAGATAATTTTCATCTTTATAATTATAAAATGGTGGATATTATTACCTATAATAATCATCCTGCATATGTAATTGAATTTAAGCAAAAAGAATTTGTTCAAGACGCTTTGTATGTAGGCCAGTTATATGTTGATATTGACAAATTGGCTATAATTGGTGCAGAATTTAGTATTAATCCGGAAAAAATTAATAAAGCACATTCACGTTTTATTGTTAAAAAGGAACGGGGTTTAAGATTGAGGGTTAAATATGCCAATTATCGTATAAGTTATCATGAAGTTAATGGTAAATATTATTTGAGGCATGTAAAAGGGGAATTAAAATTTAGGGTAAAGAAAAAAAGAAAATTATTTGCCACTACTTTTGAAACTTGTTTAGAAATGGCTGTATGCAGTATTGATACGATAAATGTTCAAAAACCAAAAAGAAAAGAAACAGATAAACTGAATACTATTTTTGTAAATGAGGTCAGGGAATATGATAATACCTTTTGGGAAGACTATAATTTCATTAAACCGGATGATAATTGGCAGGAAGCTATTAATAAATTGAAGCTCAAACTGGAACAGCAAAAAAAAGTGTCTAATAATTAGTATTTGAACGGAAAAGGGTTCGTCATCAAAAATCTGTTTGACCCCAACCCTAAAAGTCATTGAAAATAGAAATTTAATGCTTTTTCGTTCAGGGTAATTAGAAAACTAATAAATAAACCACCAAGTACAAAATTACTTTCCATTACCAATATTATTGTTACATTGCAATTATTAAAGAAATTTATCCCCGGATACAAAGCAAAAAATGTGGCGTGAAATTTTCAACAAATGGAAAGCTATGAAAATAGTATATAAAGTGATTTCTATTATCACGATTCTTCTGTTAACCCTTGTTTTAAGTAATTGTAAATTGATGATATATGGTATTCAGCAAGGTGCAGGGCAAATACGGATTTTACGTAATGCAGAACCTATTGAAGTAATACTCAATGATCCTTTAACAAGTGATTCGTTGAGGCAGAAATTGGTGTTAGTTGCAAAAATAAAGAAATATGCCGAAGAGACCTTAGGCTTAAACCCTTCAAAAAATTATAATACATTATACGATCAAGAGGGTAAGGATATTTTATGGGTTGTGGTGGCCGCACAAAAATTTAAAATGGAAACTTATGAGTGGAAATTCCCTTTTTTAGGTAAAGTACCATATAAAGGCTACTTTGATCATGAAAAAGCAGTTAAAGAAGGCAAAAAAATGAAAGAAGAAGGGTATGATGCCCGGATAGGAACCGTAAGTGCCTGGTCAACACTTGGTTTTTTTAAAGACCCGATACTTTCCGAAATGTTGAACCAGCCTGAAGGAATGATTGCCCGGCTCATTATTCACGAGTTAACCCATTCTACTTTGTATGTGAAGGGTAATTCCCAGTTTAATGAAAACCTTGCCACTTTTGTAGGTACCCAGGGAGCTAAACAGTATTTGACTGATAAATACGGTGCCAACTCAAAACAATATCAGGACTATTTAGGCGAATTGTCTGATATTGAGAAATTTTCAGAACATGTGCTTAAAGGTGCTAATTTATTGGATAGTTTGTATAAAGGTTTTTCCAATGAAAGCATTGAGGATAAACAGCAAATGAAGAAAAATCTTATAACAAAGATTGTAAATGATATAGATACTGTTCAGTTTTATGAAGCACGTGATTTTTCTAAATTGAAAACCCCTGAAAATTTACCAAACAATGCTTTTTTTGTTGGCTATATAACTTATCATAAAGATCAGGATGAACTGTCAAAGCAATTTAATAATGAATTCCACTCAAATTTCAGGGAATATCTGGCTTATTTGAAAACTCAGTATGAATCGCTGTAAGTAAAAAATGTAAAAGATTAGATGGAGGAATAATGTTTTTGTGGAGCAACCCTATTATAAAGCAAGTTGTATCGTTAAAAAAAAAAAGAAACTTATTTCAAAAATAACATTTCTATTAATGTAAATTACATTGCACCCCTTATATTCTACAAAGGCATCCTCTGGTCGTAAATTTCAATTTCTGGGGTTTTAAAGTAGGTATAAATGGAAATGTAGGATGGATAGTCGAAAAAGGTCCAGCGTTTTCTGTTTTGGATAAAGCTTTTTACGCCAACCCACGGTGCATGATATTCATCAACTCCGGCAGAGATATCAATACTCATTCCATGGACCTTAGCTGTGTTTACATTTCTAAGGCCCCATTTTCTGGAAACCATACCAGCACCAAATTTTGCATTGAACATCGAATTTTCTATTACTAAGCTAATTGTTTTAAATCGGTGAAAATCCTTTGGAACATTTACAAAATAATGTGAATATGCTAAACCAAAGTTGAAATTTTTTGTACTGTAGGCACCCACAACAACATCAAAACCATAGGTTATACCCGCACCGAAAGTATATCCAATATTTATTCTGGGCGAAACATATACGTTTGGTCCTCTTAGTGGTTCCTGGGCATAAAGTCCACATGCTAATAAAAACAAAAATGAAATGAAAGCAAGTCTTTTTAGTTGCATAAACGGGATAAAATCAGAAACAAACATATAAAAAATAGCATTACTAAGTTAAAAAATTGTCATGCTTTGCTATAAACGATATTAGAGGCAATTTGAGTGCCAAACAAAATAAATTATTATAAATAACTTAAACATTCTACTTTATCTTTAAATTATTTATGCGATTAATAAAGCAAAAGAAGAAGATAAATTATTACCTCTTGAATACATTATACTTGATAATGCAATATATTGCCCGAACACCATCTTTCCAATTAATTTTCTTTCCTTCTTCATAAGTTCTGCCATAATACGAAATACCTACTTCATAAATTTTGATTTTTGGTATTCTGGCTATCTTGGCAGTAACTTCCGGTTCAAAACCGAATTTTTTTTCTTTTAGTTTAATATTCTTAATAACATCAGACCTGAAAAGCTTATAACAACTCTCCATATCTGTCAGGTTCAGGTTAGTGAACATGTTTGATAAAAATGTTAGGAATTTATTACCAATTGAATGCCAAAAAAATAAAATTCGGTGAGGGTTGCTTCCCATGAAGCGTGATCCGTAAACTACATCTGCAAACCCTGTTATTATAGGTTTTAACAAATCATTATATTCATTTGGGTCATATTCCAGGTCTGCATCCTGAATAATTAAATAATCACCAGTAGCTTCCTTAATTCCTGTATGTATAGCAGCACCTTTTCCCTGATTTTTTTTATGTGTAAAATATTTGATACTTAGTTCTTTATGGCTGGTTATATAATCCAAAACAGCCTTATCAGTACCATCAGTAGAGCAATCATTAACAATTATTAGCTCTTTGTCAATAAAATCAATAAGTTCTACTTCATTTACCTTATCAAGTATCAGTTTAATGGTTTCCTCTTCATTATATGCGGGAATAATTATTGATAGTTTTTTATTACTAATCATTCATTCATTTGTTTGTTTAGATTCTAAGTTGTCTTTATTGAATAAGTATTTTGTCGCGAGTTTAATGTCTCGAGTTGCAGGTTGAACAGCACATAAAAACAGCCCGTAACTTGAAACCCGTAACCCGTAAAACGTTTAAAAAATGCTATATCATTTCTTGATGTCAATCTGTTTATTTTAAGTAAGAATATTTAATTTCTAATACTCAATTCATTATTTATCATTCTATAATTATACTGTTGAATAAATGCTTTGATCAGGTTTCTCATGTCAGCCTCTATCTCTGGTAATTTACCTATTAAATTTTCCCGTAAAAGCCTATCGTTAATATAATCATAAATGGCAATCACATGGTCATCTCTAAATTGCAATACATAATCTCCTTTAATTATTTGGTATGTACTGTTGTTATAGTTCACTGAAAAGTGATTAGCCGTACTATCCATAACATCTGTACCAAATGAAACATAGTCTTTATCATAGTTTAATAAATTTAAAACTGTTGGCATAATGTCCATTTGTTGCACAATGGTAGAATCAAAACCTTTAAGACTATCGTTACCGGCCTGAAATAATATTATTGGAACGGAAAAATCACCGATACTTGTTTTATATTCGTTATGCCAGGCATGGTTAGAATGGTCGGCGGTTATTACAAAAACCGTATTTTTAAACCAAGGCATTTTAGACACTTTGGCAAAAAACTTTTTTAAAGCCATGTCAGTGTACTGCATAGGTATATGAAAGCCAAGTGTGCCTTCTCGAAATTTTCCTTCATATCTTTCTGGAACCTTAAAAGGATGATGAGATGACAAAGAGAATATAGTTGTATGAAAAGGTTCCTGCATTTTATTTAATTCATCGGCATAAAATTGAAAAAATTCCTCGTCCCAAATTCCCCAGGCACCATCATAATCATCATCATTCCCATATTCTGTCATGCCAAAATACTTATTATATCCGGCCACTTTCATAAACGACTCAAAACCCATTGAACCATTTGGTGCACCATGAAAAAAAGCTGTTTCGTATCCTTTTTCCCTAAGCAAACTTGCCATGCTGTTTATTCTATTGGTAGCATATTTTGATGTTACATATGGATTAACCATTGAAGGGATACTTGCAGTAACAGATGGCAATGCATCAATTGATTTCCTTCCATTGGCAAATGCACGTGTAAAGGTCTTGCTTTGATGCATTAAAGAGTCTAAAAACGGAGTATATCCTTGATATTGACCACTATCCAAATCTTTATTTAAAGCGCCGGTATATTCCTTGGCCATGCTTTCAATAATAAAAACAACAACATTTAAGTTTTTAAATTTCCCTTTCGGCTTGCTTTTATGAACAGGGTTATAAATATTTGCTAATTCTTTATCCGAAAAATATTTTTTTACTTTTAAAGGCTTTTTATCAAGTGTACGGATTATGGTAAACGGTGTATTTAAAACGATGGCCATTTCAAGTGGTTTCTCGGTGTATTTTCCAGCATTTCCAAGGGTAATTGGTCTCGTAGTACCAGTAAATCCGCCACGCATGGCAATAATGGAAAAATACAGGCTAATCAACAGCCAGGCTACTCCACTTAAATAATAACGCTTTTTATTAATGTTTTGAGGTTTGCGGATATCTGTTTTGTTATAAAAGAAAATCATTAAGATTATCTGTGCAAGCCAAAATACTATTCCATACCAGTAATCAATAAAAAACAATCCCAATAGAGTAAGAATATTCCCTTCTTTGGCAAACATGAAAACATCTGTGGTACTGCGTTTCAGAATAAAATCAAAAAGGAAAAAATCAATGGTATTGGCAACCAAAGCAATTCCATTTGATATGAAAAACAAGTATTTTAAGATATTCTTGTAAATTTTTTTGTAACGAAATGGAAAAGGAAGCAGAAATAATAATACATATAAAACATTAATGAACATGATGGCTGAAATATCAAACTTGAGTCCTCCGCCAAAAATTTTTAAAGTGCGTAGCAAATTTAAATCAGTATAATATTCTGCATTAAATAAATAAAACCCCAACCTTGAAATTGAAAACAACACCATCAACAAAAAAATACGTTTTAAAAGAACGTACTCTTCCTGCAGGTTATATAATGACCATTGATTATTATTAATGTTTTTTTCCATATTGTCTGTTAAATAAATAAATTCGCAGCTTCATTTGAACGTGCAAAAGTAGAAATAAATGAGAGAATTAATCAAATTCATTGTTAGAAAAATACCAAGACCTGTTTTGATCAAGTTTAGTTTTGTTTTTGGCAAAATTGTGAGCTTTTTTTATATTGGAAATAAAGTTGAATGTACGGTTTGTGGTAAACATTTCAGAAAATTTCTTCCTTATGGTAACCTGGGGCAGGATAACAGGCTTTGTCCTTCCTGTTTATCCCTGGAAAGACATCGTTTAATTTGGCTTTATTTAAAAGACAAAACCAACTTTTTTACTGATAAATTGGATGTATTACATATAGCTCCGGAACAACCCTTTTATAAACGTTTTGAAAAACTGGAAAACCTAAATTATACAACTGCTGATTTAGAATCGCCAATAGCCGAGGTAAAAATGGATATTAGGGAAATGCCTTTTGAAGATAATTCTTTTGATGTTTTACTTTGTAACCATGTATTAGAGCATATTGATGATGAACTGAAAGCAACCAATGAAATTAAGCGTGTTTTAAAGCCGGGCGGTTGGGCTATTTTGCAAGTTCCTCTTGATACAAGCCTAGAAACTACTTATGAAGATTTAAACATTACTGATCCAAAAGAAAGGGAAAAACATTTTGGTCAATATGACCATGTACGGTTATATGGTAGGGATTATGCCCAAAGACTTGAAAAGTCAGGGTTAAAAGTTACAGCTGATGACTTTGTGAAAAAGTTTAGTGATGATGAAGTAGGACGATACCGGTTTGATAAAAATGAAATGATTTACTTTTGCAAAAAGGAAAATTAGCTATTTCCATTTGATGAATTTTGATTTTAGTTTGTAAAAATTATATCTTCGTTAAAAAATAAGAAACTGAAAACGGTAGCTAAACATAGCAGTACATTGAGTAAACAAGAGTTTGAAGCATTATTTCGTGAATACTTCAAACCTTTAACTGCATTTGCCAAAAAGTATTTAAACGATATTGATGTGGCAAAAGAAATTGTTCATGAAGCGTTTCTAAAGTTATGGGAAAAGCGTGAAGAGGTAGATACAAGCAAATCGGTAAAATCTTATTTATATACAACAGTTTATAATCGTAGCCTCAACTATATAAGGGATAATAAAAAGTTTGACAGAACAGAGGGTAAAACAGAATTGTTAGAGCAAAGTGAAAACTGGGATCAGACCAATAATATGACCGCTACTGAAATTGAAGCGAAGATTACCCAAACACTTGATTATTTACCTGAAAAATGCAGACAAATATTTGTAATGAGCAGGTATGAGGAAATGAAATATAGAGAAATTGCAAAAAAATTGGATATTTCTATTAAAACGGTGGAAACACAAATGTCAAAAGCATTAAAAGCATTGAGAAAAAATTTATCAGAATATATTACTGTTTTATTATTTGTAATTGGTAACTGGTAAATAGTTTTTGCACGAAAACTCAAAAAGAAAGTAAGGGTAAACACAATCTAATGTGTATTATGGTTGAAAGCATGAAATGAAAAATTTAGATAAACATATTGACTTAATTCCTAAGTATTTAGCTGGTGAGGCTAATCCGGAAGAAATTCAGCTCCTTTATAGCTGGATTGAACTTGATATTGCCAATAAAAAGCAATTTGAGGATTATAAAAAAGCCTGGGATTTTTCTGAAACAGGCCTTGATACTGAAGTTTCTTCAATTAATATTGATGATGAGTGGGGCAGATTTAATAGTCAGATTAGTTCAGAAACCTCGGCGAAAATAATATCTTTAGAACAAGCCAAAAAGAAAAAATGGCCATTTTTACAAATTGCAGCAGCCATTGCTGCTATATTTGTTATTGGAGCAGGAGTATTATATACGTTTAATACTCAAAATAATGAATTAGTAGCTGAAAATAGTATTATTGAAAGCAATTTGCCTGACGGTTCACTTATTAGCTTAAATAAGTATTCTGAGCTTGAATATTCAAAAAAGTTTAATAAAAAGGCAAGAGAAGTAGAACTAAAAGGTGAAGCTTATTTTAAAGTGGAATCCAACCCGGAAAAACCTTTTATTATTAATACAGGTAAACTCAAAATTGAAGTTATCGGGACTTCATTTAACGTGAATGCAAAAAGTGCGAAAGGTGATGTTGAGGTTATTGTTGAAACAGGTATAGTCAGGACATATACAAAAAGAGATAAATCAGACAGTGTTATGCTTTATGCGGGTGATAAGGCATTATTTAACAATACGAAAAACAATATTCAGAAAAAAGTGAATGAAGATATTAATTATCTTGCCTGGAAAACCAAATATTTGGTTTTTGACGAAGATGAACTGCAAAACATCGTAAATACATTAAATAAGGCATATAATACTCAAATTATTATTAAAAATCCTTCGCTAAAGAAATGTACTTTAACCAATAAGTTTAATGATCAAAGCCTTGAATCCATTTTAAAAGTCCTGGAAGCTACTTTAGATATTCAAATTAAGAAAATGGGTGAAGTATATGAAATAGATGGTGAAGGGGGTTCTACCAAAAACAATCATTAAACTTTTAATTTTATCCATACCCCCAATAAAATGTTTTAATAATTGTGCTGATGGATGGTTGGAAAAAGATTTTTACGATTATTATATTCCAATTAATATTGGTGACTATTATTACTGCACAGGAAATTGATTTAAGCAATAAAATTTCGCTTGTTGTTAGAAATAAGCCATTGAAGTCAGCACTTGATCAGATTAGCAAAAAAGGGAATATCCTTTTTTCATACAGTAATGAACAAGTTAATGATAAACAGATTATTACCATTGTAGCAAGGAAGCAATCCATTGAATCTGTTTTTTCAAAATTGTTCAGTGAGCTTGGAATTGACTTCCTTGTTGTGGAAAAACAGGTAATCTTAAAACCCAAAGTTCAAAAAAACGAATCGGTTACAGAAGTAAAACCAAATATATTTACTATTAGTGGTTACTTAAAAGATAGTGAAACTAACGAAGTATTAATTGGTGCCGCAGTTCGTGTTGATGGAACAATCCTGGGTACGGTTTCCAATTCCTACGGATTTTATTCTCTGACTTTGCCGTCAGATAATTATCTTTTTAAATATTCATATATTGGATATGAAAGTAAAATTATCCCTGTAAAGCTAAGTAAAGACAAGAAAATTTCTCAAAAACTGGCATTGGATGAAACCGATTTGGATGTGATTATTGTTACCGATAGGGAAAATGTTGATATCCTGGAAATTAATCCTTTAAAAAAACTATACCTTACAAGTGCAATGATTAATAAAACTCCCAATATCGGGGGTGAGCCCAGTGTGGTAAAAACCTTAAATTCTATTCCGGGAATCAGCCCTTATGGAGATGGTTCTGTTTTGTTTTATGTGAGGGGGGGGAATAAAGATCAAAACCTTATTATTGTTGATGAAGCACCAATTTATAACCCTTCGCACATGTTGGGCTTTTTTTCATCCATAGCCCCGGATGCCATTAATAGTATCAGTGTAAATAAAGGAAATTTCCCTGTTCAATATGGTGGTCGTCTTTCTTCCTTTGTTGACGTAAGGACAAAAGACGGAAATATGAACCATTTTAGTTTTCATGGTAATTTTTCCCCTTTTACAGGAAGCCTAAGCCTTGAAGGTCCAATAGTAAAAGAAAAAGCCTCGTATATTGCTACATTAAGAACCTCTACATTAAATTGGATATTTAAACAACAACCTGGCGACCTGAAAATGGATTTTTATGATTTTCATACAAAGCTTAATTTCAAATTTAACCGGAAAAACCGTTTATTTCTTTCATTATATTCTGGTAGTGATTTTATTGAATCATTTAAAACAGGTTATAATACATATGCCATGTCGTGGCAAAACATTGGGGCAACTATACGGTGGAACCATTTGTTCTCAGATCGTTTTTTCTCAAATTTAACTATATATACAAGCAAGTATGATTATTTCCTTTATTCTTCAATTGAAGATAATCAATACTGGAATTCTTTTATTGGAAATTTAAGCCTTAAAAATGATTTTACCTATTATATTAACCCTGATAATACATTGCGCTTTGGTTTTGAACTAAATTTCCATTATTTTAATCCCGGTAACCAAAATGATGAATTTTTTGAAGAAGTTGTTTCCTCTAGTAGCGCGTTACAAGAAGTAATATATTTTGGTAATGAAATAAAGTTTTCAAATAAGTTTTCATTAAATTATAGTATAAGAGGGCTAAATTGGAACAATACAGGGCCAGCTGTAATCTATAATTTTAATGATAATTACACAGTTAAAGATTCAACCCGTTTTTCAGAGGGGACTTTTCACTCATATTTTAATACAGAACCACAAATAGAAATACTTTATGCGTTGAATAAATCAACTTCCTTTAAACTGGGTTATAATCACCACATTCAGTACCTTAATTTATTGTCTAATTCGGTTAGCCCGTTCACAACCCTGGATGTTTGGATGCCGGCCGGGCCTAATATTAAACCTCAAAAATCAGATCAGTATGTTATTGGCTTTCATAAAAAAACAGCTGAGTTAATATTTACGGCTGAAGCTTATTATAAAAAAATGTACAATCAAATTGATTATGCTAACCATGCTAATATGTTTCTCAACCCCTTAATTGAAGGGGAGTTACGTTTTGGTACAGCTACTTCTTATGGTGTGGAATTATTCCTTAACAAGCAAAAGGGTGATTTAACAGGCTGGCTGGGTTATTCCTATATACGTACATATCGTAAAATTAAAGATGTAAACAATAATGAAAATTATCCGGTTGTTTATGATAAACCTCATTACATTACTTTAAACTTATCTTATAAATTGCATGAGCGATGGCTTTTTAATTTGAATTGGGTATATTCATCAGGTTTACGATTTAGTTCGCCTACAGGATTTTACTATTATCAGGGCTATAGTGTACCTATTTATTCTGAAAAGAACAACTCCAAACTTCCTGAATATCATCGTATGGATGTTTCAGCAAGTTTTCAATTGAACAAAAAACCTAATAATAAGTTTAAGCATCATCTAATATTTTCGCTTTACAATCTTTATGGAAGAGAAAATCCTATTTCCGTTAATTATAATAAAATTGAAACTAGTGGGGGGAGCTTTGTAATTCCTTCTGATTTTATTTCTGAAAGTCAGATTGTTCCAACAGCTATTCATCTTTTTGGTGTGGTTCCGTCTTTAACGTATCGATTTAAATTCAAATAACATGGATAAACTTAGTTTTGTAATACTGCTTTTTTTAGTTTTTACTTCATGTGAAAAAGAGGTTGCGTGGACTTTTGAACCTACAACTAGCCAAATTGCTGTTGATGGATTATTAACGAATGTAAAAAAATCTCATCTTATAAGAATCACCAAATCGGTGGCTGAATTAAATGAGGAACCTGAACCTGTTAGCAAGGCATTTGTAACCATTAATAATGGTGATACTGTACAAATATTAACTGAATTTCCTGAAAATTCAGGTATTTATAAAACGGACTCAAATTATTGGCCTGTAATTAATAAAATTTACAGTTTGCAAATTTTATATAATGGCGAAAGGTATACTGCTACAGCAAGAATGGTACCTGTTACTCCTTTTAATAAATTGTCATATGTATATAATCCCAATAATAATATGTATTATATTGATTCTGTAGCGAAAAGTTTTAGCTCAAAAGAATCAGCTATGTACGAGATTATTATTGATTGGTCACATTTGCCTGATTATGCCAATTTACCTTTCACAGAAAAAAGGGCTACTTTATATTATTATACTTTAAGAACTATTGATATTAGCCAGGTTTTTGCCCCTGATAAAGAGACTGCCTATTTTCCTTTAGGTGCAAGAATATTGGAAAAAAAGTATTCTTTGGCACCTCAGCATGCTGAATTTATACGGTCGATGCTTTCAGAAACGGAATGGAGGGGAGGTTTTTTTGATGTTACCCAGGCTAATGTAAGAACCAATATCTCCAATGGTGGACTTGGTTTTTTTGGCGCAAGTACTGTAATTAGTGATACCTTAACGGTAAGATAATGAATTTTCAACATCAAATAAACCAATTACTAGGGGAAAGTGAAATTCCGTTTTGACTAGGTTGCTGTTGGGGGTTACAGGTCAATGTCATTGAATAAATATTGTCAGAATGTTATATTATCGGTGCTCTGCACCTACATTAGGATGTGCAAATAAGTACTACAAATATTGCCGGTGCTCTGCACCTTTTCATTTAAAGTAGCGGCATAGCCGCGGAAATATTTGTAGCATATTAAATTATGATTTTAATTAAGGTGCAGAGCACCGGCAATATTATTAGCGAATGTATTGCATTTACATAAATATTTGATAATCAATAAGTCTTAATTCAGTGGTATTGGGTTGTGGGTTTCGAGTGCGTTTACCCCGTATCTCGCAACTCGTAAAAATACTGTTTAAATAAAGACAACATGCAGGCTAAAATGGTAGCCAATTAAAAAAACATCAGGGTAAAACCAAAGTTCCGTGTTATAGTTATGAAAGCATTTAAAAAAGCCTTTAATTTTGAAAAATAATTTACTTAGATAATATAAAAGAAGAGAGATCATGAAAAAGTTAAGTTTTATTTTAACAATAGTAGTTGCAGTTTTTTTTGCTTCTTGTCAGAAAGATTCTGCTGAAATAATGGATAATAACATCCTACCTGAAACTTTTAGTGTGGAAATACCACAGTCTTTAAGTAGTTCAACACTGAAATTATTGAAAAATGGTGAAGAAGATGGTTTAAACGGTAATATAATTTATGAACATCTTAGAGTTTTTATTCATGTTGGAGATGAGGCTGCAAAAATTGTTGAAGAAGTTATTATAGCTATTAGATTATACGGTTTGAGCGAGCCGATGAGTTTCAGCTACGAAGGAGATGATGATGGACGTACAAAAAATGTGGTAATTATTGCTGATTCGGAATATGAAGGAACATTATGGAACTATCAAATGACTGTTACCGATGCTGATTCAGAAGGAAATGATGATGGTGGTGTTGGCATGCAAATATTCTGGAATACCGGTACAATTATGGGCATTGCGATTATGAAGCCATTCAATATTGACCGTAATACCGAAGCGTTATTTGCCCAGGCAATGTTCCGTATTGACTACAGCGAAGCTGGTGAAAATGCTTACGAGCAGGAAATGACTGTTTATATTTCAGGTATTACTCTTCCAGATGCTTCATTAGAACCATATGCGATGGAAACCTTGAAAATGACTGCAGGCAGGAATGGTAATGTAGTTGAAGTATTTGGTAACTCAAACCACCCAAATGCTACATTGTTCACTGTTTCAACCGGTTTTAACTGGGCATTTGTTGCTGCCGGACAATTAGAAACGGACTTGGGTGTAGCTGAAGTTGGTTTACCTCCAAGTGATTTAAATTCAAATGACCGTGAAGTAATATTAGGAAGATATTCTATAAAAAATGTTTTCACGAATGAAATTATTGATACTTATCCAGGAATTGATCCGGCATTATTAGGGTTATACCTTCAAAATACGGATGCACCGGGATATTTTGATGCAAATGGCTTTGTACAAGGAGGTATTGCACCAAGTACTGATTATATTCCCTTTAGTGCAGCTATTGAAAATCTTGTACCGTTTAGTCCTCTTGCTATATCAAACTTAAGTTTAGAATTTAAAGCCAATGCTTCTGTAAAGTAATATAAAATCTAACCAAAATAGAATCAATCAAACCTTGGAGGCGGTGTCAATTTTGGCATCGCCTTTTTTATCTAAGTTGAGTGGTATGAGTGTAGCGAAATAGCGCTTTACTTAGGATATAACCCCGATATAGAAATAGTTGGTTTTCACCTAATGGGCGTAGTGAAAACCTTAATATTTCTCAATTCCCGCAAAAAAAAGCGGGACGGGCTGTGAGCGAGAACCTTTAGCTCATGACCAAAGGGAATAATCGCTCAATTTGGGTTTTACTCAATCTCAATTTTCCCAATCCCTGTTTTAAGATATATATTGATTGTAATTTTTGTTTTGTTATACCATTCATTTACGTAGGTGTTTTTATCCTTTCTAATCATGTTTAATACCTCAACATTACCCAAACCTTTAATGGTATTGACTTGGACACCAACATTCTCCGGCAAATAGACTTTCAATAGGCCAATTCCACCATCTAAATGGATTTCAGCATTTTGTTTCCATTTTCCTCGTAAGTCCAATTCAGTTTTGCCAACCCCCATAACCATATTAAAGTTATTGATAGGCAAAGCCCCCAATTTTATTTCACTTACTCCGGCACCTAATTCCAAATTAATATCCAATGGGATATTTTTACCAAATTTCAGGTTCCAAGCATATTGGTCTGTGTTATCAATATTTATATTATGTGTTTCAGGTTGCTCAATAGTTAAGAATCCTTTTTCTTTTACTACTTCATAGTTTATTTCCGGCTTCCACTTTTTTTTGCTGTATGCAAAACCACCGGTAAATAATTGTTTTGAACCACTTGATAACTTAAGCTTACATGCAGCAATATTAATATCAACCTGAACAAATTTGGCACCCTCTGCATTTTGTTTTACTACATCTTTAATCAGTTCAGAAGGTTCTTCATCATCCATAATCTCTTCCATTTTTTCTTCCAGATCAAAAAAGTCATCTTTGTCTTCTTCTTCTTCTTCTTCAATCTCTTCTATGTCTTTTTCATCGAAATCTTCATTGTCATTTGAAGGTGGAACGCAATGGAAAGAAAAAAATACAATGCTCAATAATAGTATATATGTTTTCATTTAAAATAAATTATATGTTTTAATATTATTTACGATTAAGAGATTGACGAACATTTGATTTACGATTTTTCCTCCATCGAGTAATCGTATATCTTCCATTGCTAATCGAGTAATTAATTTATTATTATTTACGATGTCCCTTCAATCTTTTTCCTTTTAAAAAGTTCACCAACCCAACTAAAAAAGCGACCAAATATACCTTTTTTCTTTTCTACTTCCGTACTTTTTTCTTTTTTTACTTTTGAAGGAAGTTTTTGAAGTTCTTTTTTTCTGGCTTCAGCTTCTTTTTTCTCTACTTCAATAAGTTTTGTTTTCTCGTCTTCTGTAATATTTGAAAATACAAGTTTTCCTTCCTTGTAATCTATCAATATGATTTTATCTTTAGTAACCGTATCAGTCAATATTTGTTTGGACAGTTCATTTAAAATATGCCTTTGTATCGTTCTTTTTATTGGTCTGGCACCAAATTGTGGATTGTAGGATAAACGGGTAATCCAGTTAATGCCTTTTTCTGATACATGAATATTTATTTCCTGGTTTAACAGTTTTTTCTTTAAGCTACGTAATTGTAATTCAACAATTTGTTTTATTTCATAAACCGATAAGGGGGTGAACATGATAATTTCATCAATACGGTTCAGAAATTCAGGTGCCATCTTTTCTTTTAACACTTTTGAAACATCTTCCTTTGCTTTTCGTATCTTTTCCTTTCGGTTTGCAGAAGTCATTTTTTCAAAATGATCCATAATCTTGTCAGAACCGGCATTTGAGGTCATTATAATGATGGTATTCTTAAAATTAACAGTCCTTCCTTTACTGTCCGTAAGCCGGCCATCATCCAAAACCTGCAACAAAGTGTAAAAAACATCTTTATGCGCCTTTTCAATTTCATCAAATAAAACTACAGAATAGGGTTTCCGCCGTACTGCTTCAGTAAGCTGGCCACCTTCATCGTGACCAACATAGCCGGGTGGGGAACCAACCAGACGTGAAACCGTATGTTTTTCCTGATATTCAGACATATCAATGCGGACCATTGAACTTTCATCATCAAACAGGAAAGCAGCCAGTGCTTTGGCCAATTCAGTTTTTCCAACACCGGTTGTCCCAAGGAAAATAAAAGAGCCAATAGGTTTTTTAGCATCATGCAGACCGGCACGGCTGCGCCTAACCGCATCAGAAACAGCTATTATTGCTTCATGTTGACCAATAATGCGTTTATGAAGCTCTTCTTCAAGCTTTACCAGTTTTTCTTTTTCACTTTTAACCATTTTTGTTACCGGGATACCCGTCCAATTAGCAATAATTTCTGCTACCAGGTCACGATCAACCGCTTCTTTAGCCAAAATAACTTCTGATGAGCTTTCGGCCATTTCTTTTTCCAGTTTATTAATCTTTTCCTGGATTTCAGGAATTTTCACATATTTTATTTCTGCAACCTGATCAAATTCACCTTCTTTTTGTAATTTTTCTGCTTCTTTTTTAAAGCTTACCAGTTTTTCTTTTGCAGCAATGATATCTGAAATTAATTTTTTTTCTGATTCCCAAATCGCACGCAGTTTTGTTCGTTCATCTTTAAGGTTAACAATTTTTTCTGATAAATCTTTTTCTGATTTTTCATCATTTTCCTTAATAACCATACTTCGTTCAGTTTCTAAACGAACAATTTGTCTTTCCACTTCATCAATTTCCCCGGGCAGGGTGTTCATTTCTAATCTAAGTTTTGATGCTGCTTCATCAATTAAATCTATGGCTTTATCAGGTAAAAAGCGGTCTGTAACATAGCGTTTGGAAAGCTCAACGGCAGCAACCAATGCTCCGTCTTTTATTTGTACTTTATGGAAGTTCTCGTATTTCTCTTTTATTCCCCTCAAAATTGATATGCAATCATCATTATCCGGTTCTTCAATCATTACTTTTTGGAAACGTCGTTCCAGGGCTTTATCTTTTTCAAAATATTTCTGGTATTCATCAACGGTTGTTGCCCCAATAACTTTAATTTCCCCCCTGGCAAGTGCAGGTTTTAAAATATTCGCAGCATTCATGGTACCACCACCTTTCCCTGCACCAACCAGCAAATGAATTTCATCAATAAACAGGATCACTGCTCCGGCAGCTTCTTTTACTTCACGGATTACTGCTTTTAAACGCTCTTCAAATTCGCCTTGTTTACTTGCACCTGCTATTAATGATCCCATATCCAATGAGAATATACGGCTATTTTTGAGGTTATCAGGAATATCCCCTTTTATTACCCTATGAACCAGCCCTTCAACAACTGCCGTTTTACCAACTCCCGGATCGCCAATAATTACAGGGTTGTTTTTTCTGCGTCGTGATACAATCTGCAAAATACGTCTGATTTCTTCTGTTCGGCCAACAACCGGGTCTAAATTACCTGATTGAGCTTTTTCATTAAGGTTTACTGCATATTTATTCAGGTTTTCAAATTCATCTTTATTTCTGCGTTCAACTTTAACCCCCTTTCTTAATCCTTTTATTGCAGATTCAAGTTTTTCCTGGTCAATTCCTTTATCTTTCATTACAGAAGAAACCATATCACCGGTCAGCAATATACCTGAAAATATGTGTTCAATAGAAATGTACTCGTCATTAAGATGTTCGGCAATTCTTTTGGCTGTTTTTAACGATTTGTCAACATTTCCGGAAACAATTAATTCTTTGCCTTCTTTTAATTGAGGATAGTTATCCATTACCTGGTCAATTATTTCTTCAAATTTTGCGATATCAACATCCAGTTTTTTGAGAATAAATGGGGTTACGTTTTTATCAATTTCGAGTATACCTTTTAAAATATGGGCATTTTCAATTGCACTGCATTTTCTTTCCTTCGCAATCTGAGAGCCTCTTTTTAAGGCTTTTTGTGTTATTATGGTAAAGTCGTTATAGTCCATTTTTGAGTATAAAGTTTAAGGCTCTGGTTTAATATACCTGTGATACATTAGACGATTTGTTATGCTTTAATTAATAAGTATTAGATATTAGTAACTAAAATAAACGTCTAACATTCGTAATTACTTGTAAAATATAAGTAATATAGATATTAAAAACATTCCAGACAATATAAGCTAGAGCGGGATTTAATTATATTTCTTTAAAAGTATACAATTTTCTAAAAGTATTGCTCAATAAGGGTTAAAAATAAGATAATCTACAGGAATTTCCGAATAAATCGTTAAAAAAACAGTATAAATTGTGTTTAATTTGGTAATGAATAAATGTTATAGCATAGTAGTTGAAAACTACTGGAACGATAAGCGAAGTTGCAAACTTCGCTTATCGGGGGTCAATCACACCCCATAAAGTTTATAAAAAATGTGTGTCATGCCGATAAATATTTTACTAATTTGAAGGATATCTGTCTTCGATGGCCATTACACAGAATTTTCCCTAATAATTCATGAGTATTTTGAAACTTTTTTACAGGAATTACGTATAAGTAAAAGAGGGTAGAAGCATACATTTTCTAAACATTGATGGATGATTCCTAAAAAACCATCTAAAAAACAGGATTAGGTGAGCCAGCCGAAAATCAAAAGAGTAGGCTATTATTAATTAAAAAAAAGAAATGAAAATTTCTCAAATTACAAGAGTAATTCTTTTTTTAACAGTTGCAATGCTAAGCATAAGCAGTTGTGAAAAAGATGAAGTTAATTCTAATCAAAACTCGCTAACTATAGATGGAGCGGCATTCGAAATTACTACTGCATCAATTATTGGTGTATCTATTGATGGTGATGGACATGCGGGTGTAAACTTTATGAGTGTAAGTGAATCAGGGTCAAAATCACTGGCTATTGATATTGAATACTCAACTAATCAACCTATTGAAGGGGATTATGCATACCCACAATCCGGTGATGCACGTTTAATAGATGATTGGTTAACCAATTATACGGAAATTAGTGGAACAACAAGTAATTCTACAAACCTGCAAACTGGAACTTTAAACATTGTGCATAACGGTGGAAATAATTACACAGTAAAAATGAACCTGACCATGGTTGACGGAAAAGTTTTTTCAGGAACTTATACCGGAGAGTTTTTGGTACAGTTTAATAATGGTTAGAGTTTAGAACATGGGCTGCAAACAATACGCAGCGAAAATATAATGGCCTGGTTTATTCCGGGCTTTTAGTTTTTCGGTGCGTCATTTCCCCTTCAGACGCTATATTTTCATTCCAATAACCTCAAAAACTGTATTTAAATTTTTATTGTAAGATTGGCTCATATCAAAGTTCCACTGCCATTTTTTTGAATTATCTCTTTTAGGTAAATCAATGTAAACCAAAGGCTTATTCTTGATAGCTTTATTATTCTCATCCATGCTCAGCTCTTCATAATCTGTAATCAGGCAGGATTTTCCCTTTGGTAAAACATTTAAATGATTCTGTTGAATAGTTTTTCTGAATTCAGTAATTTCCTGTTCTGAGTAGACATCAAATTTTTTTATATAATCACAAATCAGAATATCTAACTGGTTCAGAATATTAACTGAAACCACAAAATCAGCATTTTTTATATCATTAAACCAAAAATCTGAATGTATAGCTTCAATTTGATGAAGATTTAATTTTGATTTTTTCGCTTCTTTCATAAAATGATAAACAGGTTCAATAAAACCGGTTATATCTGATTCAATAATTTCTACATTTGGGTAAATGTTGATTTTATGTACGATTTGAGCAGGGTGAATTATATCAATTAAAGTTACTTTTTCAAATAAATATGACAAGTCAACAATAGGAACATCAAGTAACCAACCGCTTCCAAGAATAATACAACTTGTTTTATTCTTTAGTTCTGCGGATTGAATGATAAATTCTTTGGTGTTTTTTAGGTGATTGTCCCACCCACTTGATTCACGAATATACCGGTTCATAATCCCTTGTTGGTCATTTTTAAATCCAAATTTTCTAAGAATTCTGTTGTCCATAATTAATAGTAATTATCAAATTTTTTGGAAAATTAATAAAAATTTGTTTTAACCTGCAACATAAACGCATTTTGTGAACCACGAAGTGCTCAGCGAATTCTAATAAAGTGGGTTAATCAATAAATTTTCTAATATTTTGGCTTATTTCTTGTATAATATGATCGTTAAAGTAATTATTTAGAAACTTTTAAATTATGTTTAACAATCTTCGTACACCAAATATCCGGGTATTTGTTTTTGGAACCCTGCGTAAAGGGTGTAGGCTTGACTTTTATATGGAAGGAAGCGAATATCAGGGAATGTATTATACGCAAGGTCAATTAATGAAATCTGAGATTGGAAGTGCATATATTGATTTTAGAGAAAAAAATGCTTATACAATAGGTGAATTGTATTTGGTAAATTTTTACTGTTTATTAAGAATCGACCATTTAGAAAGTACTTCCGGTGAATTTCCTGCAGGATATGATTTGGATTTAATCCCATTTTGGCCTTATTCTGAAGGTGAAAAAATTAATTTCTCTGAAGAAAATAAATCTATTGCTTTGTTTTACAGAAGAAGAAATGAACCCGTAAAAGTGAAGTGCGGGGATTGGACAAATAGGAAAAAACCTATTGAAGCATTGGAAAAATTCCTTGTTGCAGAAAGAAATCGTGACCTTAATCAAAATGAGATTATTAATAAGATAACAGATTATCTGAACTTTTAGTTTTAGTAAATGAACACTTTTAAATCCCGTTTTCTAAATGTGTTATTTTGGTCAATAGTATCTGCTGCTTTTATTGGCCCGGGTACAGTTACCACTGCAACAAAAGCGGGGGCTAACTTTCAGTTCGATTTGTTATGGGCATTGGTTTTTTCAACATTTGCTTGTTTGCTGCTTCAGGAAGCAAGTGCCCGGATAACTATAAACTCGGGATTGAATTTAGGGCAGGCCATTGCAAAACAATTCGAAGGAAAGTCGACAAAAACTTTGGTTTTGTTTTTAGTTATTGGTGCTATTGTTTTGGGTTCTGCAGCATATGAAACAGGTAATATTTTAGGTTCCATAGCCGGCTTATCACTTATATTCGACATTCCTCAAAAAATATTGGTCATTGTAATTGGATTGTTGGCTTTTTTTGCGCTTAGTCTTAGTTCAATTAAAACAATTGCCCGAATCATGGGTGGAATTGTTTTTTTTATGGGACTGGCTTTTTTTACAACTGCAATCCAGCTAAATCCGCCCATCACGGAAATTTTAAAGGGTAGTTTTGTTCCAACCATCCCAAATACTGAAGGGGCAGGTTTGTTGGTTCTGGGAATTATTGGAACAACGGTTGTACCTTACGATTTGTTTTTAGGTTCCGGAGTATTAAATAAAAAGCAGACAATCAACGATATGCGTTTTGGTTTATCGGTAGCAGTTATACTTGGGGGAGTTATATCAATGGCTATTATGACTGTTGGCACCATAATAACAACCGAATTTACTTATGAAACCCTGGCACAGGCATTAACTTATAAAATTGGGCCTTACGCAGTCTATATTTTTGGTTTTGGAATGTTTGCTGCAGGTTTTTCATCAGCAATTACAGCACCCCTTGCTTCAGCAATTACGGCTAAAAGCCTTTTTGAAGAAAAATCCAAAAAAAAGTGGAGAACCCAGGGGCTATATTTTAAAATGGTTTTTCTCGGTGTTTTAATTGTTGGCTTAGTTTTTGGATTGGCTGAGGTTAAACCAATACCGGCAATTATTTTAGCCCAGGCTTTAAATGGTTTGATTTTACCCTTTATCAGCATATTTTTAATCTATGTGATAAATGACCCGGTATTAATGGGCAAAAACAATACAAATGGCTGGCTGTCTAATATATTAATGGCAATTGTAATGTGGGTGACCATGATTATGGGAGTGATTAGTATTATTAAAGCAATTGGTTCAGCTATAGAAAAACCTGTTAAACAAGGTGATACGTTAATTGTTTTTGTAAGTATTCTTAGTTTATTTATTAGTATTGGCATTTTATTAATGATTAAAAGGTACAGAAAAGAAAGAGAACTACTGTTAAAATAGAATATGAATTCATTTAAATCCCGCATACTTAATGTAATGTTTTGGTCGGTTATTTCCGCGGCTTTTATTGGGCCGGGCACAGTAACTACAGCAACCAAAGCGGGTGCTTATTTTCATTTTGATCTGTTATGGGCTTTGGCATTTTCAACATTTGCCTGTATTTTACTCCAAGAGGCAAGTGCTAGAATAACTATTCATTCAGGAATGAACCTTGCCAAAGCAATTGCGAAACAGTTTGAAAACCGCCCAACTAAAAACCTTGTTCTTTTACTGGTAATTGGTGCAATAGTTCTTGGTTCAGCTGCATACGAAACCGGAAATATATTAGGTTCAATGGCCGGGTTAAAATTGATTTTTGAGATACCGCAATATATTATAGTTACTGCTATTGGGATATTGGCGCTTATGGCACTGAGTTTGAGGTCGGTACAAACCATAGCGAAGATAATGGGGGGTATAGTTTTTTTAATGGGTATAGCTTTTATTACCACTGCTATTTTATTAAAACCTTCTTTATCTTCAATTTTAAATGGAATATTTGTTCCAACCATACCTGAAGGGGCAGGTGCCGGATTATTGGTTCTTGGAATTATTGGAACTACCGTAGTCCCTTATGATTTATTTTTGGGATCAGGTGTTATAGATAAGAGTCAGGAAATAAGCGAAATGCGCTTCGGGTTAACCGTTGCTATTATGTTAGGTGGATTAATTTCAATGGCTATTATGACTGTTGGAACGATAATTACTGGTGAGTTTACTTATGAATCACTTGCAAATGCATTGACATATAAAATTGGACCTTTTGCTGTTTATGTTTTTGGGTTTGGAATGTTTGCAGCAGGGTTTTCATCAGCTATAACTGCCCCCCTAGTTTCTGCTATAACTGCAAAAAGCTTTTTTGAAGAAAAAAATGAAAATAAATGGAGAACCCAGGGACAGTATTATAAAATGGTATATATCGGTGTTCTCATTGTTGGTTTGGGTTTTGGCTTTGCTAAAGTTGAGCCAATACCAGCTATTATAATTGCCCAGGCATTAAACGGGTTAATATTACCCTTTCTTAGTGTTTTTCTTATTTTTGTAATTAACGACCCGGTTTTAATGGGTAAAGGCAGAACAAACGGCTGGTTTTCAAATATACTGTTAGGTGCAATAGTTTGGATAACAATGATACTGGGTTCTATGAGTGTTGTTAAGTCTATAAGTTCAGGCTTCGGTTATGAGCTACCCGGAGAGAATGACCTAATTCTAATTGTTGGTAGTATTAGTTTGTTAATAAGTATAGGTATATTATATATGGTTAGCATGTACAAACGAAAAAGAGGACAACTTTTGTTCATTAAGGATTATATTGAAATCTAACCCGATTAATTCATAAACTTTTATGAATTAACCTGACGATTAAGTAAAACTAAGGGTTTCAGGAAAATTGAAACCCAAGTTTTTCTAAATCGGGGTTAATTCCGTTATCCAACGGAACTGGCTCTGCATTGCCCATAAATATTGAAAAAGATAATATTTATGAATAATGCAGGCTAAACTGATTAAAATAAGAATTATTCAGTTTGAAAAAAATGAATAACTTTACAAACTTACATGATTGGTTCTATTAATTTTGAAATTTTTTAAAATATGAGTTTAAGCAAAATATTTATAAAATGGTTTGATTTAAAGCCTGAAGAAGGTTTGAAATTTACATTATTGTTTTTTCATTCATTCTTCCTTGGTCTTTTTATTGCCTTTTATTTTGTTCCGGCAAACTCAGTTTTTATCAAAAATTATGGAAGCGAACAACTACCTCTTGCATATGTAATTGCTGGTATTGCAGGTTATCTTA
Source organism: Bacteroidota bacterium (assembly GCA_039714415.1). Taxonomy (GTDB): domain Bacteria; phylum Bacteroidota; class Bacteroidia; order Bacteroidales; family NBLH01; genus NBLH01. Next base: position 32,652 of record JBDLJL010000006.1, on the reverse strand, counting down.
CCTCAACAATTTATTCTTCATTGCAAAAAAGGATAAACAATAAAAACTTATTTTTAGGGGCTGTTATTTTTATGTTTGCAATAACATTAGTATCAAGGTTCTCTTTAACATATGTTGATCCTAAATATTTAAGTTTTTTCGTATTTATTTGGGTCTGGCCTTTTATTTCGTTAGTGGGTATTGTTTCAGGTGGTCTGGCACTACAATTCCTAAATCTATCACAGGTAAAACGGATGTATGGTTTAATGAACATGGGTGGGGTTATTGCATCAATTATAGGTTATCTTTCTATACGTGTTTTGTTACCATATCTTGGGAATTCTTATGACCTTTTACATATAGGGAATATAGGACTTATTGCCGCCGTTTTTATCCTTTTGGCTTTGTATAAAACTTTGAAAATATCTTCACAAAAAGAAGTTGTTAAGCAAGTTAGCCAAAGCGATACCAAATTTTTTGTTTTAATAAAAGATAAATATTTTCGATTAATTTTTTTATCGGCAATATTTTCAATGGTAGCTATTTATGTTGTGGATTTTGGATTCCTTTCAAGTATTAAAGTGAATTTTAAAACTGAGGCCGAGATATCAAAATTTTTGGCGCTCGCTTTAGGTGGGTTAAAAATTGGTGAATTGGCAATTTCTTATTTTTCAAGTCGTATACTCAGTAAATATGGAGTTAAGCTTGGTCTTACCATATTACCTGTTACAATAACATTGATTGTTGCAATTTCTCTTATAATTGGATTGACTTATGGTGTGGCTACTATAGCCTTTTTGGCTTTAATGACTCTTAATAAATCAATGGAGAGGATTTTAAGACGTGGGTTGGACGATCCTGCTTTTAATATCTTATATCAACCTTTGCCAAGTGGACAAAAAATGGCCGTTCAGACTAAAGTAGGTGTGGTTATGCAGGTATCAATAGCCGTTGCCGGGCTAATATTGTTTCTGACAAACTTTATTCTTAATACTCCTGATGGTTACAGGCTTGAATATTATCCAATAATTATTCTTCCTCTACTAATAGTTTGGGTACTCGTCGCAAGGCAGCTGTATTTGTCATATAAAGGAAGATTAAGGCAAATTCTTATTGATATCAGCCGGAATAAAAAAAGGGATTCAGCACGGCATTTTTATGGCAGTGAGTTTCTAACCAAAAAATTCAAAAAATTCAATGACAAAGTTGTTCAGATGAGTGTTAATTTGCTTTCTGAAACAAATCCTCGTGTTATGGAGCCCTACGCTACAAGCCTGTTGAATAAGCGTATAGATAGCATTAAACATGCTATTTTGAGTAAAATTGATCCATCATGGCGAACAAGGATAATGCATTCAGTAAAAAAAATATATATTGCTGATAAGTCAGAAGAAATTAGAGATTTAGCATTTAAAGCAAAAAATATTCTTGACTACACAAACCTAAAAGAAATAAATAAGGGGGAAGTTAATGAATTAATAAAATCATGGACCTTTGGTGATAAATTATTAATTGAGAAACTTCTTGTTAAAGGATTAATTGAATATGATGATAAGCTAATTAACCGTTTGCTAAAGGATGATGACAAAATTATAAAAAGTGCCGCTATTAATTTGGCAAGTAAAAGTAAATCACCCAAGCTTATAAAAAAATTAGTTGATTTAATTAGGTCTGATGAATATTATCATATTTGTGGTGATGCATTACTTGAAGTGGGTGACAGGGTTCTTGATGAGCTTGAGGAATTTTTCATAAAGGAAGAAGATTCTAAAGTTTTATTAAGAATAATTGAAATTCTTGCTAAAAATGGATCGTCTAAAGCTAAATCAATACTAGTTAGATATTTAAATTATCCGGACAGAAATGTTCAGACTGAATTAATCTCGGGGTTATATTTTTGTAAATATCAGGCAGACGGAAAAGAACAGTCTATTATTAAAAAGAAACTTGATGGAGTTATTGACAATATTCTATGGATTTATGCCTGTATATTAGATATTGAAACAGAACGTAATACTTTAAAAATTGTTCAGGCACTTGATCTGGAACGGGAGTACAATTTTGAGAATTTATTTAAACTACTAAGCTTTCTTTATGAACCACGGATAATTAACCTTATCAAGAAGAACATAATTGGGAAGAATACTATTTTTGCCATAGAAATTATTGATAATTTTATTAGCCTTGAAACAAAACAGCTTTTAATACCTTTGTTTGATGATATATCTTCTGGTCAAAAAATAAAAAAACTAAATTCTTTTTTCCCTCAGGATCGTTTGAAATTTAGAGACAGGTTAAAAAATATTATTATCAAAGATTTTGACAAAGTTGGTCCGTGGACAATGACAAAATCCATTGACCTTTTGGGTAGGCTTCATGCAAAAAAGAAATCAGGAGCTGAACAGGAGGATAAAACCAGGTCATATAGTGATATTGGAATATGGACATCTGAACAGGTAAATAAGACACTTTATAAAATTAGAAGAAGTGAAATGCCTGATGAAATATTCGTATGTTTATTTCATCCTGATGAATTAGTATATTCAACGGCAGCTAAAATCATTTATGAAGAAAACCCTATTAAGTGCGCGGATTATCTGGAGAGAATGTCGGATGATAAAAAAGAATTACTTGAAAATCTTTCAAACAATGGATTTTTAATTGCTGACCGTATTAAACATTTGAAAAAGCACCCCATGTTCTTTAGTGTCCCTGAAAATTACCTTGCTAAAATGGCTAAATTTATCAGGGTTAAAATTATTCAGGCAGGTGAGGAAATAGACATTACAAATGACGATAACACAAATAGTGTTGTTATTTTGTTGAGAGGGGAACTTGAAGCTGTAAATCCTAATAACGAGCCTGTTGTTTTTGGTAAAAATGATATAATAACACTTGGTATTAACTTGAATGCCAATGTTACTAAACTAAAAGGTAAAGTCAAAACCACATTGCTTTTAGCAAAAAGATTTGATTACTATAATCTGTTGGTTGACCAAACTGAAATAATGCAACATATTTTCGGTGAAGTTGCTGTTGATGAGTAGCTAACTTACAAAGTCTGAAAGACTTTGTAAGTTTATTTTTTTGTTCGTAGGTATCTATTTATAAAACTTAGCAAGTCAAAAAAAAAGACTTACTAAGTTACATAAGGTGTTCTCTAAAAAATCAAAATTCGAGGCTTTCAATTTTTTAAAGGCTCGATTTTACTTCTGTAAATGAGCGTCTTAAAAAAATTGTATAACAATGAAGTTTGGATTTTTAGAGGTTACCATAAGAAAATTTCTTATAATTCAGCTGCTAATCTACTTCCCTGGTCAATAGCCCTTTTGGCATCTAATTCACCGGCTTTATCAGCACCACCAATAAGGTGAACCTTAATACCCTTTTCTTTTAAAGGTTCAAATAATTCATTATTACTTAACTGACCTGCACATAAGATGATATTATCAACTTCGAGTAATTCTTTTTTCCCTTTTCGTGCAATATGCAAGCCTTGATCATCAATTTTATCATATTGAACGGCATTCAGCATTTTTACATTTTTAGACTTCAAAGAAAGTCGGTGAATCCATCCAGTAGTCTTTCCAAGGCTTGCACCTATTTTTGTTTTTTTACGCTGTAGTAAAATCACTTCCCTTGGTGCTGGTTCCGGTTGCGCCTTTATGCCCTCTATACCACCCCTTACTTTATTGTTACCATCAATGCCCCATTCTTTTATAAAGCGAGCAATATTTGTAGGGTCAGACTCATTATTGTGAGTTAGATATTCTGCCACATCAAAACCAATACCTCCTGCACCAATAATTGCTACTTTTCCCCCAACTTCTTTTTTTGCAAGTAAAACGTCAATATAACTTAATACTTTATTATTCTGAATGCCTTCAATCTTGGGTATCCTGGGTTTTATACCAGTGGCAAGTATAACTTCGTCAAATTCTTTTAAATCATTAACCCCAACATGTGTATTCAATTTTAGATTAACCCCACTTAACTCTATTTTCTTTCTGAAATACCTTAAGGTTTCAAAAAATTCCTCTTTCCCTGGAACTTGTTTAGCTATGTTAAATTGACCACCAATTTCAGTACCAGCTTCAAAAAGTGTTACCTGGTGCCCCCTTTCTGCTAAAATGGTGGCTGTAGAAAGACCTGCCGGTCCTGCACCTACAACGGCTATTTTCTTTTTATCTTGAGTAGGTAGGAAATTTAGTTCGGTTTCATGACAAGCCCTTGGGTTAACTAAACATGATGAGGTTTTTCGTGCAAAAATATGATCAAGGCAAGCCTGGTTACATGCTATGCATGTATTTATTTCATCCTCACGGCCTTGTTCTGCTTTATTTACAAATTCAGGATCTGCTAAAAAAGGTCTTGCCATGGATACCATATCTGCATCACCGTTTTCCAAAATGCTTTCAGCAATTTCCGGTTTGTTAATCCTGTTTGTTGTAACTAACGGAATATTTAGCTCACCCTTCATTTTTTTTGTAACCCAACTAAATGCTGCCCTAGGAACCATCGTAGCAATGGTAGGAATTCTTGCTTCATGCCAGCCAATTCCAGTATTGATTATGCTTACACCTGCTTTTTGCAGTTCTTTTGCCAATTGAACAACTTCTTCCCAATTGCTACCATCTTTAACAAGATCAAGCATTGAAAGGCGAAAAATGATAATAAAGTTTTCACCAACTTCTTTGCGAACCCTTTTAACAATTTCAAGTGGGAATTTAATCCTGTTTTCATAAGAACCGCCCCATTCGTCTGTTCTGTGATTAGTTTTGGCTACAATAAACTGGTTTATCAGATAACCTTCAGAACCCATTATTTCTACCCCATCATAATTTGCATGTTTTGCAAGTTTGGCCGTATTAGCAAAATCCTTTATTGTTCTTTCAATCCCCCTTTTGCTTAATTCCCATGGTTTGAATGGGGATATTGGTGATTTTTTTGCGCTGGGGGCTACGGCAAGAGGGTGATAGGCATATCGACCGGTATGTAATATTTGCATACAAATTTTACCACCATTATCGTGAACTGCTTTTGTTACTACTTTATGTTTATTTGCAGTCCTTACGTTTGTTAGTTTGCTGGAAAATGGACCAACCATGCCAGCTTTATTTGGTGATATCCCACCTGTTACAATTAAACCAACTCCCCCTTTTGCTCTTTCACCAAAGTAAACAGCCATTTTTTCATAACCACCCTTTGTTTCTTCAAGGCCTGTATGCATTGAACCCATTAAAACTCTGTTCTTTAAAGTTGTAAACCCCAAGTTTAATGGTTCAAATAATTTTGGATACTTGTTATGCATTTTATAATATTTTTATTTCGTTAACTCCTAAAAACATGCCCTTCTTTCTGCGGATTCAAATTTATTAAATTCCTTTCATTTTAAGAAATATTATGCATGCTTAATATTTTTCGTTTTTTTTAAATATAGTTCTATTCAGCTTTGGCTGAATATGTAGTGACAAATAAAATATTATGATAAACACACAAAATTGATTAATAATTAGTTAACTTTAGGCAATAAAACTATTGTACTTAACTGCTATGGAAGAGACCAGAATTTTTGAATTGCTTGATCGGTTTAAGAAGAAATTCCCCAATAAAAAAAATGTATTTTCAGCAAAAGAAAATGGGAAATGGGTGAATTATAGTACTGATGATTACATCCAGTCTGCCAATTTTTTTAGTTATGGTCTTTTGGATATGGGTTTCGAAAAGAATGATAAAATTGCCACCGTTTCTAATAATCGGCCTGAATGGAATTTTGTTGATATGGGTATGAGCCAGATTGGTGTGGTCCATGTTCCTATTTATCCAACAATAAGTGAAACTGAATATGAGCATATCTTGAAACATTCAGAGGCAAAAATTATTATAGTTTCTGACAAAGAACTTTACAATAAAATAAAACCTATTGCTGATAAGGTGGAAGGTGTGGAGGAAGTTTTTACTTTCAACAGGGTTGAAGGTGCAAAAAACTGGAATGAGATTGTTGAAATAGGAAAAAAGCTTGAAGGCCCTGAAATGCGGGGTAAGGTAAAATTGAGAAGAGACAGTATAGAAAAAGATGACCTTGCTACTATTATTTATACATCAGGAACTACCGGGTTGCCTAAAGGTGTGATGCTTTCGCATTGGAATTTTATGTACCAGATACAGGAAATTGCTAAAATCCTTCGCGTAAACCATAAACATAAAGCAATAAGTTTTTTACCACTTTGTCATGTTTTAGAAAGAATCGGTTGTTATACCTGGCAATATAAGGGATTGGGAATATATTATGCCGAAAGTGTTGAGAAAATTGCAGAAAATATAAAAGAAATAAAACCTCACGTATTTATAACTGTCCCCAGGTTGCTTGAACGTATTTATGATAAGATAATTGGTATTGGAAAAGAACTGGAAGGAGTTAAAAAAGACTTGTTTTTCTGGGCTGTAGATATAGGCTTAAAATTTAAGGAACACAATAACAGTTTAATATATCTTGCCAAACTGAAAGTTGCTAATACATTGATTTTTAAAAAGTGGCGTGAAGCTTTGGGTGGTAATGTAAAAATGATAATTTCCGGTGGGGCTGCTTTACAAGAACGCTTAGCCCGGATATTCTGGTCTGCCGGGATCCCTGTTCACGAGGGATACGGATTATCTGAAACAGCCCCGGTAATTTGTGTTAATAGGTATGAGTATCCGGAAATAATGTTTGGTACCGTGGGACCTCAATTAGGAAGTGAACAAGAGATAAAGATTGCAGGAGATGGAGAAATTTTGTTTAAAGGGCCTAACCTTATGCTGGGCTATTATAAAGACCTGGAAAAAACTAATGAGGCAATAGATAAAGATGGATGGTTTCATACAGGAGATATTGGTGAATTAATTGATGGCAAAAACTTGAAAATTACTGATCGGAAAAAAGAGATATTTAAGCTCTCAACAGGTAAATATGTTGCCCCACAGGTAGTGGAAAATATTTTTAAAGAATCATTTTTTATTGAACAATTGATGGTAGTGGGTGAAAATGAGAAATTTGCTGGTGCTTTAGTGTCACCTAACTTTGAGTTCTTACATGACTGGTGCCATAAAAAGAAACTTCATTTTCGTGATAACGTAGATTTGATTGAAAAACCTCTTGTTATTGAAAGATACCAGGAAGAGATAGATTTTTACAATAAACGGTTAGGGAAAACAGAACAAATTAAGAAATTTCAACTTGTTTGTGAAGAATGGACTCCGGATACAGGTGAACTTTCTCCTACTTTAAAGTTAAAACGCAGATTTGTAAAACAAAAATATAAGAAGAGATTTGACCAGATTTATGGTGACTTATGAATCTTTGGCTTCCCACACATGAAAAGCATCATTAAAAAATAATATTAATATGAATATAAAATTATCAATTAGGAGTCGTTTAATGCTTTTTATTATAACAGCATCTGTGGTAATATATGGGGCGGTTGTTATATTCTTATTGTTAAACTTTAACAATAGGGCAATTAAAGACGCTGAAAAATTTGTGGATGCATATATTAATGAAAAAGCAAGGACTATTGAAACCCAGTTTTCAACTGATATTGCAGTATCTAAAACCATTGCAAATGCATTTAGTAATTATTACCGTATGGCAGATTCACTTAAAATGCAGTATTTCAAAAATATTCTTGAAAAGGTGGCTGTTGATAACCCGGGATATGTTTCTGTTTGGGCTAACTGGGAATTAAATGCAATTGATAACAATTATACAAAAACCCATGGTAGAAAAAGAGTAACCTATTTGCGGGATGCAAATGGGAACCTACTTTTTGATGAAGAAATTTTAGATGTTGATGCGGAAAATAAGCAAGGTGCGTATTATCAAATGAAAGTTTCTAAAAAAGAAACAATAATGGAGCCTTATGAGTTTGCTTTTGTAAAAACGCCGGATAATATTTTGATGATGACCAGTATTTGCGAACCTATACTACACAATGATAAATTTGCCGGTTTAGCAGGTGTTGATGTATTATTGACCGATTTTCATGAATTGGTATCACAAATGAAACCTTTTAAAACAGGATATGCATTTTTATTAACAAATGAAGGAACTTATGTGAGCCATCCTGAAGAAGAACAAATTGGAAAAACTTTTGCTGAACTTAACCCTGATGAAGATCAACTATATAAAATATCAGAAAAGATTAAAAGTGGCAAACGGTATTCATTTAATGCAGAGCATACTGATACAGGCAATAAGCTTCATGTAGTTTTTGTACCAATAAAAATCGGAAGTACTGAAAAATCTTGGGCACTTGGTGTATTAGTTCCTTTAAAAGATGTTATGCCTGAATGGAATAGCCTTTTAATTAAATCAATAGGCGTTGGTTTAGCAGGGCTGATTTTGTTATCTGTAATAATAGCTCTTATATCCAACAATATAGGTAAACCAATAAAAGAAGGGGTGAAATTTACAAAGAAAGTTAGTGAGGGTGACTTAAATGCAGAGTTAAAGGTTAGTGGAAATGATGAAATAGGAGAGCTTGCTAATCATATGAGTATAATGGTTAACAAATTAAAAGATATTGTTCAAAGAATTAAGAAAAACTCAAGAAGACTAAAAACTGGGGGTAATAATCTTTTAATAAACTCTAAGCAATTAGTAGAAGGTTCTGTTTTCCAGAAAACTTCGGCAAAGGAGGTTATGGAAGCCATTGCAGAAATGCAAAATAATGTACGCATGAGTTCTGAAAATGCCGAAATTACAGAAAAAATTGCGGTTAAGGCTGCTGATAAAATGTTGATTAGCACAAATGAATCAAAAGAGGCAATAACCATTATGAAACAAGTAGCTGAAAAGATAATGATAATTGAAGAAATAGCTTTTCAGACTAATATTCTGGCTTTAAACGCTGCTGTAGAAGCTGCCAGGGCCGGTGAGCAGGGAAAAGGCTTTTCAGTTGTTGCCGCAGAGGTAAGAAAACTGGCAGAAAGGAGTAAGTTGGCAGCCGCTGAAATAACTGACTTAGCTTCAAAAAGTGTAATAGCCATTGAGAATACCGGATCCGGCATTGAAGAATTAGTTCCTGAAATTAACAGAACGGTTGAATTGGTTAAAGAAATATTTGCCCAGAGCCGTGACCAAGACTCTGGAATTAATACATTGGGTGAAATAATAAGTACGCTTAATACAATGGCAGACGAAAATAAATCAACATCTGACCAAATAAATGATCAATCACAGGAATTGACAAAAATGGCGGAAGAGCTTAACGATGCGATTGAATATTTTAAGATCTAATTAAACAATTTAACTATTTCACCTTCGGTTGGTTTAATTATCCCTTTTTCAGTGATAATGCCTGTAATAAGCTCTGCCGGGGTTACATCAAAAGCAGGATTAATAGCATTTGAACCTGGCGCTGAAACCATTACTTTTTTTGAAATGTTTTGTTCATTTATACCAATTTGATACAGAACTTCTTCCTCGTCTCGTTCTTCAATAATTATTTCATTACCACTTGTACAATTTATATCAAAAGTAGCTTTTGGTGCAGCGATATAAAATGGTATTCCATAATAATTAGCTGCAATTGCTTTTTCTAAAGTTCCTATTTTATTAGCTGTATCACCGTTTCTGGCTATTCTGTCTGCACCTGTAATCATTATATCTATTTTCCCTTTTGACATTAGGTGGGCACCCGCATTATCCGGAATAATTGCATATGGAACATTTTCATTTTGTAGTTCCCAGGCTGTAAGCTTAGCTCCCTGATTTCGTGGGCGGGTTTCATCTACATAAATAAATACTTTTTTGCCAGATTTGTGTGCCTGATAAATAGGGGCAAGGGCAGTTCCGTGGTCTACAAATGCAAGCCAACCAGCATTACAATGAGTCTCTATCCCAAAGCCGGACTTTATTAGTTCATTACCATATTGGCCAATGGCAAGGCTTGTTTGCGCATCCTCATCAGCAATTTGTTGGGCTTCTTTAATTGCCTGTTTTTTAGATTGTTTTGCTGCGAAATAAACTCTTTCAGTTGCAGTAAAAAGATTTCGGGCAGTCGGTCGGGTTCCTTCAATTGTTTTTTTTGCTTTAGATATATAATTTTCGTAATTATTCTCATCAGCTTCGAGTGCTGCTTGGGCTAATGCAAAGCCAGCTGCAGCACCTATTGCGCCTGCACCCCTTACAATCATCGTTTTAATAGCCTCGCAGGTTTCAATATAGCTAGTTGATTCAAATATCTTAAATTCAAAGGGCAACAGGTTTTGCTCAATCATAAATACTGATTTTTTTTCCATCCAGATAGTCCGGTAATGTTTGTTGTTTACTTTCATGTTAAATAAATTTATACAATAAGTGATCCGTATGGACAAACTCTAATTTGAACCAATATATTCGGGAATTTCTTTGAGAAATATATATGATTTTTCCTGATAGTTCAATTTACATATAAAGTGACTAATCCCATTTGTTACAACTAAGTAATCAGCTTTGAATTGCATATTATATTTGGCAGCCTGGTCAAACGCATCCTGGGTAATTTTAACTTTCTCTGATTTACATTCAATAATCATTATTGCTTTGGCAAATTTTGAGAATACCACAATATCTGTACGGAACTTTTGATTTTTACCAGGTAATTTTTGTTCAATACCGATTAGCCCCATCGGATAATTTTTCATCTCAACTAAATACTTAATAAAATTTTGCCTTACCCATTCTTCAGGTGTTAATTTTATGTGTTTTTTTCTAATAAAATCAAAAATGTACTTTTTCTGGTCTTTTGTAATTATTTTTATAGGATATTTATTATTTAAATTTGTCATCGTATCTTTGTGCAATTATGTGGTAAAATTAATACTTTAATACTTTAACTAAAACTTGAATTTGTGAAATCAAAAGAAGAAATTGTAGAGAACTGGTTACCAAGATATACAAATAGGGCATTAGAAGATTTTTCAAAACATATTTTAATTACTAATTTCCAACATTACCTCGATCTATTTTCTGAATGGTATAATGTGCCAATTATTGGTAAAGAAAGACCAATGCCAAGTGTTTCAGCGAATGGAATTACGCTGATTAATTTTGGGATGGGTAGTCCAAATGCTGCAACTATTATGGATTTATTAAGTGCGATTGATCCTAAAGCTGTTTTATTTTTGGGGAAATGTGGTGGTTTAAAGAAGAAAAACAAAGTTGGCGATCTTGTTCTACCAATAGCAGCAATCCGAAGCGAAGGTACATCAAATGATTATTTACCGCCTGAAGTTCCATCCTTACCTGCATTTAATTTGCAGCGTGCCGTTTCAACCGCAATTCGGAATTTTGGCAGGGATTATTGGTCAGGAACAGTGTTCACAACTAATAAACGGGTTTGGGAATATGATGAACGGTTTAAAAAATATTTGGCAAAGACCCGTGCCATGGCTATTGATATGGAAACTGCAACTATTTTTACTGTTGGTTTTGTGAATGAAATCCCTTCCGGGGCATTGTTATTAGTTTCTGATCAACCAATGATACCTGATGGTGTTAAAACTGATGAATCTGATAAAGATGTTACGACTAACCATGTTGAAGATCATCTTAAATTAGGTATTGATGCTTTGCTGGAAATAATAAATAACAGGAAGTCTGTTAAACACTTAAAGTTTGGCTAAATTCAATCAACTATGTGCTTGTTTAGGAATAAAGTTTACAATTAAAAGGCAGTTGTTTTGTTCTTTTTCAAATTGAAAAAAACTGCAAATAGCGAGCTATTTAAAGCGTTTTTTCAAGCAGAAAAAGGGTAAAAGAACAAGTTTGAATGTAAAGGTTGTTTCTTAACGGGCACTAGGTGACCGCTAATATATTGTCAATCTAAAATTAAATAATGCTCTCATTTGACCAAATAATAGCTGATTTAAAGAATAAGATTTATAAACCTATTTACTTTTTGATGGGGGCTGAATCATATTATATAGATCAAATTACTGATTATATAAGCACACATGTTTTGGCAGAATCTGAAAAGGCTTTTAACCAAACGATTGTATATGGACGTGATGTTGAGGTTAAAGATATTGATAACCTGGCCCGACGCTACCCAATGATGGCAAGTCATCAGGTCATAATTGTCAAAGAAGCCCAGGTTGTTAAAAATCTGGACAAGTTGGTATATTATGCAGGGAATCCTTTAAAATCAACAATCCTCGTAATTAATTACAAGTATAAAACCCTTGCAAAAAACAAAAAGCTTTACAAGGAAATCAATAAAAACGGAATTCTTTTTGAATCAAAGAAATTATATGATAACCAGGTACCCGCTTGGATTAATAAGTATCTGAATAATAAATTATATACAATAGATCCTGTAGCCTCAGCATTGCTGAATGATTACCTCGGAACTGATTTGAGTAAAATTGTGAATGAGTTGGATAAGCTGATTATTAGCCTACCGTTGAACTCTAAAATTACAACAAAACACATTGAGGAAAACATTGGGATTAGTAAGGATTATAATAATTTTGAATTGCAAAATGCCCTTGCAAAAAAGGATATTTTAAAGGCCAACCGGATTATTGACCATTTTGGAAAAAACCAAAAGGAAAACCCCTTAGTTTTAACAATTAATTCATTATACCATTATTTCAGAAAAATACTTATTTATCATTTTATGAAAGATAAAAGCAATAGAAATGTTGCTGCAACCCTTCAGGTTAACCCTTATTTTGTTAAGGATTACCAAACAGCTGCACGTCGCTATAATCCCAAAAAGGTCGTTCAGATTATCGCTTATTTAAGGGAATATGACTTAAAATCAAAAGGTGTGGACAATGTTAGCGCCAAACCGGATGATCTTCTCAAAGAATTGATGTTTAAAATTTTACATTAATATAGATTATTTCACACTATCTTTTTTATTAAAAAAGATTATTTAGAATGGTTCTAAATAAAATATTTTTATATCTTTGTGTTTAAATAAGATAATAAGATGCAAATATCATAAAATAAAAGCATCTTTAAGTTAAAAAAAGTATAATATAAATATTATTTAAAATGAAAACTGGAATTTTTTATGGCTATAGTGCCGGAAAAACATTAGGTGTGGCCAAAAGAATAATTGATGAATTTGGCAGTGGTCAAATAGAATCAAACAATGTGGAAGAGATCATATCTGAGAAATTTATGAGTTATGACTTGATAATTTTAGGGGCATCTACCTGGTTTGATGGTGAATTACCATCTTATTGGGATGAGTTCCTGCCGGAATTGGAAAATGCAAATCTTACAGGGAAAAAGATTGCCATATTTGGTTTGGGTAACCAAAAAGGTTATCCTGATAATTTTGGTGATGCAGTTGGTGTTTTTGCTCAAATATTTGAAGATAAAAATGCACAACTAATTGGTTTTACTAACACCGAAGGATATGATTTTGAAGAATCTAAAGCTTTGCGTGGTGAAAAATTTTCCGGTTTACTTATTGATGAAGATATACAAGCTGAATTAACAGAAGGCCGTGTAAAAAGCTGGGTAAAACAAATTAAAGAAGAAATCAAGTAAATTGATTTAAAATTTTGCCAATTGTTGGAAGGATTGTTTATTTATTGCAAACCCTTCCGACTACTGGCGTACCATTAATATTTAATTAATAGTTATTTTACACAACAAATTATTGCAATTTAACAATTCTTTAATCGGTTGTAGCTGTTACTTTCTATCCTTTAAACTGAGAATTTTCAGAAAGTTTTTTCATCTTTTTAAAACCAAAAACCCACATAAATATAATATAAGGAACAAACAAAAGCAGTAGCCATTCATTTTCTGCAAAAATGATAAAATCATAAAATCCATGAAGTAATACCGGAATTATAATTGCCATGCTCATATAATATGATTTTTTTTCAGGTATGAATCTTGCCAAAGCAAAATAATAACCCATTGCAACACCAAAAATGGCATGGCCGGGAACGGCAGTAAATGCCCTTAATATTCCTACTGTACCACCACCCTGAAATACATATAAGATATTTTCAACTGCAGCAAAGCCAAGTGATATAAATACGGCATAAATGATACCATCAAAAAACTCATTAAAATTTTTATTTTTCCAAATTAAAATACGAAACGCAAAAAATTTAAAAGCCTCTTCTGTTAATGCTGCAACTATAAAACCTTTATAAAATGCATCTACTAATTTATCATCCATTTTATATACATCCAGGCTACGCTCAACAAAAACTACGGGAATGGTAATTATTGCTCCAGCTACAAGTGCCTTTAATAATAAGCCCAGCGGTTCTTTTTCGTATTTATCACGATAATTAATATAAATCAGAATAAGGATTACCGGAGCCAGTGAAAGAAATAGTAGTGTCATCAGTTGAGGTATTAATTTGTGACATTATTTTTATAATTCAAATATAACAGCTTATTTCAAAGTTCCAAAATAACGCCTGATTTTATTAATCCTTTTTTGCCAATTAGATTTATTTATGATTTCCAGTAATTCTATATCCGGTTTGGAGGTAAACTCTAGAAGTTCTGTGTAAGCATTTTCTACACCAAGGAGGTATCCAAATGCAGGTTCGGTTTTAAAACCATTCTGTTTTAATTGTATTATCGCCTGTTTAAAACGACTACCAGCTAAATTTAAAATTTTATATTCTGCAAGCATATGCAAATATGCATTTTGCTGTTTAACAGGTTTTTGTTCTCCATATATTTCTATTGGAAAACCATCATAAAAGAACGAGCAAACAACGTAGGTTTTCCTTTTCTTTATATTAAATTCTGGATTTGCTGAATATAAGGCGTTTAGATTATTACTGAATTCAGTATTATCCTTAATTTCACAAATAATATCCAGGTCACTATCTTTAAGGTTGATACTAATGGGAACCGTTCCAACCAGAACAGGATTGTAGCTGGATAATTGTTCAAAAACCCCTAAAGCCAATAAACAAGTATGAGCATGTTTTTGAACTTTATTCCCAAATTTTAGGTATGAAATATCTTCCCAGTTAATCATGTTAAAAAATTACTCAAATCCTAAACTTTACCATCATAAAAGTACTATATTTACCTAAATTTTAATGTAACTTTTATGATTTATAAATGGTTTGTTGCTCACCAATTGAAAGAATCCATGCGTTCAAGTATTTGGCAAAAACAAATTGCTATAAATATTATTATTGGCTTTTTTCTATTATTGATGCTTATGTATTTGGTGGTTTTGGGAATTTTTATTGATAAAATTCTTTTAGATGTGTATCCTGACGAATCACCGATTGATATTTTTAATGGTATTTTGCTCTATTATTTTGGTGTTGAGCTTTTATTTCGGTTTATGATGCAAACCCTACCAACCCTTAATATTACACCGTATTTGCAGCTTCCGGTAAAAAAATCTTCGATTATCCATTATTTAAATTTAAGGTCATTAACAGGGATTGGTAATTATTTGCCTTTACTTGTTTTTATTCCTTTCGCAACTAAGGCTGTCTCTCTGGAATATGGTTCGTTAATTGCCTTTATTTGGGTATTATGTTTGTTTTTAATATCAATTAGTAATAATTTTTTAATCATTTATTTAAAAAGACATCTGGTAAGTAAACCAATTATTACCTTAATTGCTGCTTTGATAATAACAGCACTGATTTTACTCGACATTTTTCACATTGTATCTTTTTCAATTGTTTCAAAAACTTTGTTTTCGGCTTTATTACATTATCCTTTGGGAATATTAATTATTGTTGGAATGGTGATGGTTTTTTATTTAATGAATTTTTCTTTATTAAAATCCAAGCTTTATCCTGAAGAAATAAAAATTAAAGTAAATGAGAATAGTGATTCGGCTAAGGCATTTCAATATTTAAAACAATATGGATTTATAGGGCAACTGGCACTTAAGGATATTAAATTGATTTGGCGGCACAAACGTACAAGGTCGATTGTATATATGCTTCCATTATTTCTGGGTTACGGATTTTTCTTTTATCCACAGGAGATTTACCTGGATCAAAACGGGTTTTTAATTTTTGTGGGGATTTTTATGACAGGTGGGATGATGCTTAACTATTTGAATTATGCTTTTAGTTACGAAAGTGGTCATTTTGATTTTATTTTGTCAAATTATAAAAGTTATGATAAGTATTTAAGAGAAAAATTTCTGTTTGCTATTGTTATATCAACTGTTTCATTTATTATAACAATACCTTACCTGTTCTTTGGTATGAAAATATTGTTTATTAATACCATGACCTGGCTGTACAATATAGGATTTTTATCTTACCTTTTATTTTATACAGCCACCTTAAGTAAAAAAAGAATGGATTTAAGCAAAGGTGCTGCATTTAATTATCAGGGAATGGGGATAGCTCATTGGCTTTCTATGCTGCCCTTTTTTCTGTTACCTTTGTTAATCTATTGGCCATTCTCTTTGGCAGGATATCCTGATGTGGGACTATTTCTTATTGGT
Source organism: Bacteroidota bacterium (assembly GCA_039714415.1). GTDB lineage: Bacteria > Bacteroidota > Bacteroidia > Bacteroidales > NBLH01 > NBLH01. The sequence goes on along the minus strand of JBDLJL010000006.1, from coordinate 16,228 downwards.
GTTTTAGGTTTTACAGGTTTATTAATGAACAAATGGATGATGCAATGGGTAATGAAACAATTTTTAAAGAGGAGGTATGAAATGGCAGAAGGATTCAGGCAAAGTGAGTAAAATTAAGGCTGAGGCGTAGGCCAAGGAAGCTTATTGAAGATGCCTTTGTTAATTTTAAAATGTGTATGTTGTAAATAAGGAATTGGAGAGAGGCCTAGTCGAAGCAAGTCTGCTCAAAAACCGATAAGTTTCATTAAAGCCACCTTAGCCTTAGCCTGGACTTTAGCCTTTTTTTAGATATAGGGTTCTGTGTTCTTTATAAAAATTACCTTTTACAATAAGTTAAGAATTTAATTAAAAAATAGAATGATTGAAGTTAATAATTTATCAAAAATATATGGTGACCAGAAAGTGCTGGACATTCAGGAATTAAAAATTACCAAAGGTGAAAGTTTTGGATTGGTTGGAAATAATGGCGCAGGAAAAACCACTTTTTTTCGCTTGATTTTGGATTTAATAAAACCCAATTCTGGTTATATTTCAACCAATGGAAACAAAGTGCCAGTGAATAATGACTGGAAATTTTATACCGGCTCTTTCCTTGATGAAAGTTTTTTGATTGATTTTTTAACACCTGAGGAGTATTTTGAATTTTTGGCCGGTGTACATCATATATCAAAAGGTGATTTGGAAGAGTTTTATGCAAACTTTGAAGAATTTTTTAATGATGAGGTTTTAGGTAAGAAAAAGTATATCCGTGATTTTTCAAGCGGGAATAAACAAAAAATTGGAATCGCTGCTGCATTAATGGCTAAACCGGAAGTGATTGTTCTTGATGAACCATTTAACAGTTTAGATCCTACTACCCAAATCAGGTTAAAAAACCTCATAAACAAACTCAAAGAGGAAAATGGTATAACCATTTTAATTTCCAGTCATGATTTAACTCATATTACTGAGGTTTGCGAACGAATTGTAATCCTTGAAAAAGGAAAAATTGTAAATGATAAACCAACTAATGAAAACACTTTAAGGGAACTTACGGGCTATTTTGCTGTTTAACGGTCTTATTTAATAATGAATTTTATTGGATATAATTCTACCGTTTTTTTGTTTGGTAAAACAGCAATTATATCAATAAAATAGACTCTGTCATTTTGTTTCAATTTTAAAAAAGCTTGTTTCATTTCTTGTGTAAATTTCTGTCCATCAATATTATTAAAAAAACATGAATCCTGATCATTTACCACAATTACTGAAAAACTATGAATAGGATAGAAGATGTTGATATCAAAGTTTTCTAAACTTGCTTTTATACCAGTTTGAGCAGCCAAGACTTTTTTATTAATCATACCAGATTTCTTACCTGCAATCCGTGTGGTTGGTTTGGGAAGACTTTTTACCCTGAATACTTTTTTCCCAATTAAAACAGTATCCTTTTTTTTTATTTTTTGAATATAGATCGTTGCCAGTCCGACATTTTTAGGATGTATTCTAAAATGACATGATTCACCTTTTATGGTTCCGTTGTCCGTTGTAAGAAAAAAAGAACCACATTTCATATTTTCAGCAACTGCATTTAATGGATTATCAATCCCAATATATATTATGTTTTGTCTAGCGTTAGAGATTGCAATTGTTTGTGCTTTAGCCATGTAGCTAAGGAGTGAAAGCATCAATATTAATAATCTATTATTCATTATGTTATATTAAAAATTGTGATTTAAAATCAATTAAATAAATACCAATTAATTATTCATTTCCTCCTGCCAATTTTTATTCATCTCAAAACCAAAAAAATCACATGCTTCTGAAATAACCCCGTCTGGCATATCATGTGGGGTGAAACTTTTTTCTTTTCCTTTAATTAAAACATAACCAAAATCTTCCAATTCTAATTCCTCAACTAGTTTTGCAATATCCTTTTTATTTAACCAACTATAATAAACACGTCCAAAAAACACATTATCTGCATGGTATTTATCAAAATAAGTAGCCACATCATTTACAAACCATGCCCAATCTTCACCACCACCTTTAGCATATTCCTTTGAATCTTCTGGTGTAGCATAAGTTAATATCATGAATTGTTTCTTGCCATTTACCCTAATATCAAATTTATTATGTATGGTTACCCTTCTTTTGCTATGCTCAGCTTTTACAGCATAAGCTTTGGGTTCTTCTTTTTGATAATAATTTAGATATTTAATGCAAGTATCTCTGCCCATAAAAGGGCCAATGAATACTGCATATAATTCTTTATCGCTTAGCGATTTGTAATCCGGCAACCATAAATATCCCGCAGGGTGTCCTTTTTTTTGAAGTTCCTGTACTTGCTGAACAGCTTCATTTACACTAGCTGAAGCTGATACATTTATCATATAAAACCCATAAGGATATTTTGAATCATCCACTTTAGTAATATTCGGTTCTTTTTTTTCCTGGCTTTCAATATTTTCATTAAATGAAAAAATGAAAAATAAGCAAACAACTAAAAGGCAAATGTTTTTCATAGTTTTTTAGACTAATGTTTAACTTCTTCTTAATAATCGTAATAATAACAATGTTCTATTTACAATAGTTCGGTGAATTTCTATAAATACCTATATATCAAATCATTAAGAATTAACAGCAACATAGATTAATAGGTTAATAATCAAATCTTTGCGACTTTGCGCGAAACAAAAATTTAAAGAAGTGTTGATTTATACTCTTCAGAATAAACCACATTTTCAAACTTTTTTCTTTTTGTTTCATGCCGGTTTACATTCACTTCATCATCAGGATAACCCAAAGATAAGATAGCAATGGGTTCAATATGTTCTGGTAAATTTAATAAATCAGTGGTCATTTCTTTATAAAAATTGCAAACCCAACAGGTAGCCAGACCTTTTTCAGTTGCGGCCAAAGTCATATGATCTGTTGCAATAGAGGCGTCTACATCACAATGGTCTTTTCCATCACTTGCACGTTTCCATGATTGTTGATGATTTCCACAAATTACTATGTAAACGGGTGCTGAATTAAACCATTCGCGATGATAGCAAGCTCTTAACTTTTCCCTATTTTTATCCTTAACTACTATAAAAACCCATGGTTGGGTATTATTTGCTGATGGGGCAATTCGTCCGGCTTCAAGCACATAATTTAATTTTTCTTCTTCAATTTCCTTGTTCTTGTACTTTCTTGAAGAATATCTTTGTTTTGCCAGTTTTAAGAAATTCATTTGTTCTGATTTATAAGTTTTAGTTAAAAATACAGGTTTTATGTTAAATTTGTATGTCAAATAAGATATTTATTCTTTTTAATGAAAACATTTCTACAGGAAACCGTTGAGAACATTATCCAAAAATTTGGTAAGGATTTAGAGAATATTCAAATTATTTTCCCAAATAAAAGGACCGGATACTTTTTTCAAACTGCTTTTGCCAAAGCAATGAATAAAACTGTTTGGTCGCCAAAAACTTATACCATTCAATCTTATATTTCCAAACTGAGTCGTATTCAAAAAGTCGATAAAATTGCTTTGATATTTATCCTGTATGATTCATTCAAGGCAATTGACCCTGAATTTAATATGAGTTTTGATACTTTTTTTGGGCTGGGTGAATTAATATTGAACGATTTCAATGAAGTAGATAGCTATTTGGTAGATGTTGACCAGATTTTTACCAATATTAAAAACATTCATGAAATTGATCAAAAATATGGTGATTTAACTGAAGAACAAATTGCCATTATCAAACAGTACTGGCTTAATTTCTCGGTTGAGGATATGAGCCGGGAAAAAGCAAAGTTTATTGAATTATGGAACATATTACCTGCTGTATATAAACACTTTAAAAATACATTATTAAGTAAAAATCTTGCTTATGAAGGATTAATTTACCGATCAATAGCTGATCAGCTTACAAATGGGAATCTTCAAGATGGAGATGAAGTTTTGCTATTTATAGGATTTAATGCATTAAACGCTGCACAGAAAAAGCTTTTCAAATATTTAAAAAATAAAGGAAAAGCGTATTTTTATTGGGATACTGACGCATATTATTTCAAAAACCAAATTCAGGAAGCCGGTGATTTTTTAAGGGTGAATTTTGAAGTACTAGATGAAGCTAAAGAAAAAATACCTGCCAATTTTAATACGCCGGGTAAAAAAATAAATTTATTTGGAGTTCCGGGAAATGTGGGACAAGCAAAAGTAATTACCGAAATTTTGAAAAAACATAAAAATTGGGAACAAATTAAGAACAAACCGGATAAAACGGTAATTGTATTAACAGATGAAAGTATGCTTTTCCCTGTACTTCATTCATTACCTGATGAAATTGAAACATTTAATATTACCATGGGGTATCCTTTGAATGATACTGCTCTGTTTTCGTTAATTATGTATTTTCTTCGTATCCAGCAAACAATGACCAAACAAACTGATGGAAAATCCGTATTTTACTATAAGGAGGTGCAAGCCATCCTGAACCATCCATACATTTACCCTTCTCATCAGGAAACTGCACAGCAAATTTTAGATACTATAAATAATCAACAATTAAATTACGTAAATCAGGATTTGTTACTCAGAGATAAAGAAAAGTTATACGAGTTAATTTTTACAACCGTTTCTGAAGAAAATCAGGCAGGAGGACTATTAACCAAATTACTTAATATTTTATTTATTGTATTTAATAAACTTCCTAAAGACAAAAAGGGGTCGGTAGAGGAAGAGTATATTTATCAGACTTATATTACGGTTAAAAGACTAAATGAAGTAATAGAGAAGCATGCTCAGCAAATTGACCTTAATAAAGAAATAACCAGCCAATTACTAAAACAATTACTTAGTGGTATTAGGGTCCCTTTTGAAAGCCAATCGACTGATGGTATGCAAATTATGGGCTTAATTGAAACCAGGAATGTTGATTTTGATAACGTAATTTTGCTAAATGCTAATGAGGGAATTTTACCAAATTTGAACAGGGCACCGAGTCTTATCTCGGAAAGTATGCGCCATGCATTTGGATTGCCCGTTTTAAAATACCAGGATGCTATTTTCGCTTATTTCTTCTATCGTTTGCTACAAAGGGCTAAAAATATAAACATTGTATATAATAATTTGAGCGGAACAAGCCTTTCAGGTGAATTAAGCCGGTTTGTACAGCAGGTAAAACTTGAATCAGGTATTGATTTTCAGGAATTTCAATTAGATCAACATTTGGAAACAGCTCATAAGCAAGAAATTCTAATAGAAAAGGACGAAAAGGTACAGGAAATTTTAAGTGATTATTTTGTTGAGGGAAACGTTGCTAAAAAACAATTAACAGCCACGGCATTAGATAGTTATCTGAGTTGTTCGCTTAAGTTTTATTTCAGATACATTGCGAGAATCAAAGAAGTAGATAAAGTAGAAGAAGAATTCAGTCCCGTTGATTTGGGAATTATTATCCATTCCGTGATGGAGTTAATTTACAAATCAATAATAAAAAAAAATAATTCATCTTTAATTCAAAAAAAAGACATAAAAACAGTATATGATCTAATTGAAGGTTTTATTACGGAAGCTTTTAAAGAATATTATGGAAAATCAAACTCCCCTGATTTTAAATTCACAGGAAACCTGTTGGTGATTAAAGAAGTAATTCATAAGTATATTAAAACTATTTTAAAGGTTGATGAAAAACAAACACCTTTTGAAATTGTACAATTGGAAGAAGACCATTCGTTTCAAACAACTTTTTCTTTTAATCATGATGGTGAAGAAAAACAAATTGGTTTAAAAGGTATAATTGACCGCATAGATAAAAAGAACGGTATTTACCGATTAATTGATTATAAAACGGGAAAAGCGGAGAAAGACTTTAGCGACTATCTTCAACTTTTTCAGCCTCTTATACGCAAAAGGAAAAAGGCTATTTTCCAGCTGTTTATTTACGGAATTCTATTCAAAAAGCACGAAGATTATAAGGGGAAACCTTTTACTCCTGGAATATATGATTTAAGAGATATGCACAAAGCAGATTTTAATGCATCTATTTATTGGGGGAAAAATAAAAATAGAACTATAGTAAATGACCACAATTTTAAAGGCTTAATAGAAGATTTTGAATCATATTTATCTGAGAAATTGACAGAGCTTTTTAACCCGGAAATTCCGTTTGTTCAGACAGAATTTGAAGAAAATTGCACATATTGTCCATATAAAGTAATTTGTTCTAAAGAATAGTTAAATATAATTTTTATTTTGATTATTAAAGGTGTAACTTGCACAAAGTTAGATGAATGAAAGATGATGAAAAAAAAATACTATTTTTTTTTAAAACTATTTTGCACATTAAAAAAATGATTTTATCTTTGCATCGCTTTTAAAGAAAAAAGTATGACTCGTTAGCTCAGTTGGTAGAGCAACGCCCTTTTAAGGCGTGGGTCCTGTGTTCGAGCCACAGACGGGTCACTTTATATGTCAAGCCTTGTCAATAGACAAGGCTTTTTTTATGGACAAAAGTGAGGGTTTTTATTATCCTTCAAAGGTATCAGGGATCAATTCAAGTTAATATCAGTTTTTTTGTTTTCTGCAATTGAAAATGTAGCTGTCAGATTGCTTTTAATAGCAAAATTAAGGATGCATAGAAATTTATGCTCATCTTAAACTGTTTATTGTATAATTGCTTCTTCTAAAACTTCAACCAAGTAAGGTATGCTACCATGAAATTCTTCCTGAAGCCTGCTTTTCATATTATACCATAGAAATTCAATGGAAGAATAATTCTTAACACCGTGCCTGGCAATGTCCCAACCGCCTAGAATTACTTCCCCGTCTATTATTTAAAAATATAATATTATATTTGTATAAACTGGAAAATAAAAATATAAACAGATGAATTATCCAAAAAAAGTTACAATTGGTGATATAACTGTTAGAGATGGGTTTCAACATGAAGAAATTTTTATTCCTACCGATGCTAAAGTTTGGCTGGCAGAACAATTAATCATTTCAGGATTTAAAAATATTGAGGTAACCAATTTCGGTAACCCACGGGGTATGCCACAGTTTAAGGATGCCGATGAGGTGATGAAACGTCTTCATTCCAGCAAAAAAATAGTTGATTTAATTGATGATGTTACCATTACTGCTGTAACTATTCGTGAAAGAGCTATTGAACGTGCTATTCAAGCAAAGAAAGAAGGGTGGGGGCCGGATCGAATATTATTAATGGTTTCGACCAGTGAATCCCACCACATGAAAAATTCCGGATTGTCATTGGATGATTATTGGAAAATGAGTAAAGAGTATATAAAGAAGGCAAATGATGCCGGCATAAAAGTAAATGGAACAGTGAGTACAATTTGGGGTTGCCCTATTGAAGGTCCCACAGAAATGAAAAAGGCCGTAGAATTTACCAAACGCTGGTTAGATATTGGTGCCAGTGATGTAGAACATGCTGACCATGATGGATCTGCTTCGCCGGACAGGGTATTTGAATATTATTCTATGATATTGGATGCCATACCTGACACCTCTAAACATATTGTACATTTCCATACTACCCGGGGTTGGGGTTTGGCTAATATTCTGGCTTCTTTGCAAGCTGGGATGACCCATTTTGAATCCTCGCTTGGAGGCATTGGTGGGCAACCGGCAAATTTTGTAAGCGGTGTTCCTGTAACCGGTACAGGTTCATATTATTATGCTGATCCTAATCTTGCCGGGCTGGTTTCAACCGAAGATATGATTGTAATGATGGATGAAATGGGTATTGATACTGGTATAAATATTGATAAACTATTGGAAGCAGGTAAAATGGTTGAAAAAATAGTAGGACGCCGTCTTCGTTCTGAAACTATTAAATCGGGCCGGATACCTAAAACCTTGACTGGAAGGTAATATCTCAGATTGAGCCCGGAAAGTGGGTCGTGAAAAATGCAACGCTAATTTTAATTTATATTTAACAATGGAAGATTCACTAATATTTACAGGGTATTTTTTTCTTAGGCTATTGATCAATGTGGTTTCCATGATTTTTTTGGTTCGGATTGTTTATTATAACAGCTATAAAAAGAGGGACTGGTTTTTTGCCTTCTTTGTTCTCAACTTTATTGTTTTCTTGTTATCATACATTCTTTTCAAAACAGGTAGTATAAGTACCTATGGAGGAGCATTTGCTTTATTGGCTGCTTTTTCACTACTTCGTTTTAGGACAGTGACCATTTCTATCACTGATATGAGCTACCTTTTTACAACTATGACTATTGGTCTTATTAATTCCATAATGAGTGGATCGTACATTGAAATAATCGCTGTTAATGTACTTATAATTGGTGCTGTATTTGTTGTAGACGGTAATATATTAATACGTAATCAAAAATCGAAAACAATTGATTATCCTTCCCTGGAAAATATCAGGCCTGACAAACATGCTAAACTAATTGAGGAATTGCGAGAATTTACTGGTCTGGATATTCAAAAAATTACCATTGAGCATTTAGATGTTCGAAGAGGAAAGGCCTTAATTAGAATGTATTATTATTAATTAGAAGTTTGGATTTTTAGAGGCTACCTAATGGTAGGGTGAATTTAAAACTACACCCTTTACCTTCTTTGCTTTCAGCCCATATTTTTCCTCCATGTTTCTCAACAAATTCTTTGCAAAGAACTAAACCTAAACCTGTTCCTTTTTCTTTGGCAGTACCTTCATTTGTATATGGTTTAGCGAAATTCCAAAGTTTTGATATGTCTTCGCTGCTCATCCCAATTCCATTATCCGATACAGTTACTAATGTTGCATCTTCATTATTTACAGCAGAGATATCAATTCGTCCATTTTTATGGGTGAATTTAATTGCATTAGATATTAAATTTCGCAATATCGTTTTTAGTAAATTTTTATCTGATTGAATATAAATTGTATCGTTTGTAAGGCATTTTATTGTAATATTTTTTTGATAAGCCTGTTCTTTTTTTTCTTCAATTGAATTTATGCAAATATCTATAAAATTAAGTTTTTCAGGATTAAAAGGTAAATTGCCAGATTGTGAAGTTGACCACAATAATAAATCGTTTAATAGATCAAATGTTTTGAGTGAGATACTATTTATAACTGTCAATTGTTTTTCAATTTCGTCAACAGGGTATTTGTGAAGATTAGTTAATAGAAGGTCTGAAAAACCTATTATGGAGTTAAATGGACTTTTTAAATCATGGGCAAGGATCTGCATAAACCGGTCTTTATCCGAATTCAGTTGTTTTAATTCTTTTGAATATTTTTTCAATTGAATTTCAGATTTTTTCATTTCAGTAATATCTCTGAATATAACCAGTGAACCCTGAAAAGAAATTTGATTATTCACATAAGGAGTAGCAGTAATTATGATATTTCTAATATTCCCCTTTTTGGAAATAATTTCGACTTCATAGGTGTTTGATAGTCCTCTATTTCGTTTTTCAATTTCTTTATTTACAAGTTGAATATCTTGTTTAGATAAAAAATCATAAATAGAGCTCCCTTCTAACTGCTTAGATTCAGTTTCCATTAAACCCTCAGCTGCTGGATTAGAAAAAACAATATCACCCTTTTTATCTAAAATCATTACTCCTTCACCCAATGAATTAATCAATAACCGAAACTTAGCTTCACTTTGATTAAGAGCTAGTTCTGCCTGTTTTCGTTTTGTAATATCTCTTATTACACTCAGAACCCCAATTGCATTTCCTTCACTATCACGCATAAATGATGTGTGGGCTGAAACATGAATTTTCTTGCCATCTGCTTTAAATAGCTCTAATTCAATAATTCTTGTTCTCTTTTTATTGACTTTGGGATCATTTTCTATTTCAAACTCTTCTGAAAATATTGAATTGATTTTATTAATCGATTCGGTTGTGTATCTTTCTTCCTGGCTTTTCTTTAAAAAGCATTCCGGTGTATCACCAGTTAGCTTTTTGATAGAGGGGCTAATATAGGTAGTTTTTAATTCCATGTTGCTTCTGATAATCACATCTGAAATATTATCAGTAATATTGCGTAGTTTATTTTCACTTACTTGTAATTGCTTTTCTATCAGGTTTCTTCTCAATAAGAGTGCTGTAAGGTGAGCATAAGATTTTAGAAGTTCATTATTAGGTAAGCTTTGTTTTGCTTTAAAAGCCAACATAGTTGTTCCATACAGTTTGCCCGAAATAATATGTGCCATACCATAAAAATGCGATATCCCTGTTAAATTCCTAAATGATTTACTAATGTTTTCAGGTATTGCGCCAAATGTAACTGCTGTAAGTGAATTTTTAAGGCCAACCACCTGCTCTAATATTTCATTATACATTTTATTAGTAACAGGCGAAGCGGTGTTAAGAATTTTCTTTCCGGTAAGTTTTACATAAGCTTTTAAAAGAGTTCCATCTGCTTCTATGCTGCGCAGTATTAATGCTTGTTGTTTTGGATCATATATACTGAATGATGCAAATTTAGCTCCCGTATGTTTTTTTATTTTTTTTAGTATTTTTGGAATAGTTTCATTCTCAGAGGCAAAGTCTACCATTTCAAAAGCCAGTGAGTTTAAAAAAGTGATGTCATTGTTATTTTTTTTAAGCTCCAACGATAGGAATTGTTCATTTTTTGTTTTTAACTCAAACAGATTGATAAAGTAGTATATACCAATGCTATAGCCAAATATAATGAGAATAAACATGTAAATATTATTACTAATATAATGATTGTTTGTATTGAGATTATAAGAAATAATAAAGGCAATTGAAATAGTAAAAATATATATAGCATGTTTTTTACCAATTACCAGGGCAGATATTGGTAAAAGTGCACATATTATTAGCAATGAGCGCAAAATGTCAGCATCTGAATTAATTTTAAGGCCTAAATAGTGACTTGTTAATATATTGATTATCAGTAAATATGAAATAATACCAAAGGATTTTACTTTACTGAAAATGGTATAATGTTCAAGAATTAGTGTTAAAAAAACTATAATAATGGCAATTATATTAATTATAAAAATTAATTGAGGGGGGGCAACAGCAAGCATATCTATTAAATAGCCAACGATTGAAATAATTGCCAGCAGATAGAGTATTCTTTTTTCACCAACTTCATTAAGACTGCTTTGTTTTAACATATTAAATAAGAATTTATTTTTTTATTGAAGGATATAACCTAAGTTTTATTTTTAAGCTAAGTTATTCCATTTCCCCTATTAGTTTTGTATTGGAAGTTTATATAGCTCTTTCAAGAGAAAACATCATGTTTTTTAGTGGTTATTAAGAAAGCCTTACGAACAAGTTTTTAAAATTAAGGTGGTCTCTAAAAATTCAAAATTCGAGGCTTTCTGATTTTTTTAGGCTTGATTTTACTTCTGTAAATGAATGTCTTAAAAAATCAGAGTAACGAAGAAGTTAGGATATTTAGAGGTTGCCTTAAGTTATTGACATTTTCTTATCTTTACTATATGGCTTATAAATTCCCTTGATTCTATCCCTCTTAATACCGATAAAACTCTTCAAATGATTTCAATACCCAGTAATGGTCATCAACACCACCTAATTCGCGAATGGAATGCATAGCCAGCATGGGGTTACCAATATCAACTGAGCGGAAATCAAGTTGTCCCGATGATATGCTTCCTAAAGTAGACCCACCTTTAATATCTGAATGATTTACATATTTCTGAACGGGAACATTAGCATTTTGGCAAAGCATCTCGTAGACAGCACTTGAATCACTATCAGTTGTGTATTTTTGATTCGCATTTATTTTAATTACCGGTCCGCCATTTATAACCGGCTGATTTACAGGGTCGTGTTTTTCCTGGTAATTCGGATGGATTGCATGTGCCATATCAGCACTAATTAAGAATGAATGTGCAACAGCACGGTAAAACGATTCAATATCATTTCTGAAACGGAAACTAATCCGTTGTAATACACTTCTTAAAAACGGTGAACCTGCGCCCTGTTTCGATAAGCTACCAACTTCCTCATTGTCAAAACACACCATTACTTGTGTGGCTTCTGTTGGTTTACTGTCGATTAATGCTTGAATGCCGGCGTGTACCATTGATAAATCATCCAGTTTGCCTGATGAAATAAATTCGTTATTTAAACCAACTAACATACCCTTTCCATAATTTGCCAGGTTTAAATCAAAATCCAGAATATCATTTGCATCAATTTTTAGTTCTGAAGCAATTAAATTTTGTAAGAAGTTATCTTTCTCAAATTGTTTATTAATCATTGCCAAAATGGGCAATAGCATTTTTTGGTTTTCAATTTTTTCACCATTATTAACTTCACGGTTTAAATGGATGGCAACATTAGGAATTATTGCTACCGGCTTTTTAATATTCAAATATCTTGCTATCGGTTTTAGGGGATTATCACTTTTTAAACTTACCCTTCCGGCAATAGATAAAGGACGGTCAAACCAAGTGGATAAAATTGCCCCTCCATAAACTTCTGTGTTTAATTTCAGGTATTTATCTTTAACATATATTTCTGGTGCGGGTTTAATTTTTAAACCCGGCGAGTCCGTATGTGCTGCAATTACACGAAATCCGGCTTTTTCAATTTTCCCGGTACCTGTAACAAAAGCAATAACCGCAGAATCATTTTTGGAAATAAAATATTTTGCACCACGCCTTAAATCCCAACTATCACCTGCCAAGAGTTCTTTAAACCCATTTTTAATTAAAGCGGCTTTTATGTTTCGTACTGCATGAAAAGAACTAGGACTGGCATCAATAAAATCAATTAGATCATTGGCTAACTTATATTTTTCTTCTAACATATCGGGTATATTATTTTTTAGTTTTTATGAAAGTTAAATATAGTTATTTTATTCAACAATCTTTTGTTGTTTCATCAAATAATAACAATGAATAATCATAAAAAAGGTGAGTAATGCAGAGGTCTGGATTTGTAGAGCTTACCTAAGGCTAAAAAGCGATAAGAGTTCGTTTTTATCAATTGCAAATGAATTCATCATTAATTTTAGGAAATTTCCTGGCATTAATATAGTTATAGTGCCACCATTCACTACGTATTGGCAAAAAATTACACGAAAGCATGAGTTCTTTCAGAAAAATCCTGTTTTTTAAAATCGTATCAGGGAAATTAAGATAGCGGTGATTGGATTTTATGCTTAATTCGTCAAATTCGGTTCCCATATCCAAAGCTTTACCATTTTTATCAATAATAGTAAGATCTACCGCTGAACCACGATTATGAACTGAACCGCCAATAGTATCTGCAACATAGCCCGGAACAGGAAATTTTTTAAACATTATTGATTGAACAGAAAATGGGCGGTAACAGTCAAATAGTTTCAGGTTCATTTGTTTTTTGTCTAAAATTAATTGAACCTTGTTTAAAGCCCTGGCTACTTCATAACGCAAAAAACACTTATTACAGGGATATAAACGTTCACCTGTGAAATTATTTCCCCCTGCATAAGCCATATTTACTCTTAAATCGGGGATCAAACTTTTTACATTCACTAAGGCGTCATCTGGAAAATCAAAATAAATTTCATCTAATAAATTGTCTGATTGTAAAACTTTACCATTAAGTATGCTTTTTACTTTAATATATTCACCATGTATCAATTGTGTTTCTTTATCAGGAAAATAGCCGGTAAGTTTTCCTTCAAATTCCAATTTTGCATGATCGCTTCTTATTTCCGTACACTGCCAGTTACCATTAATAAAAAACTCCCGGATTATTTTTTTGCTGACATTGTTGCTCACTAACTGGTAAATCCTGAATGATCCATTTTTATTGAGCTTAATGTTATATTGAATTGTTTTCGGCTTCTTTTTTTTATAGTGTAATCCACTTATAGTTAGTTGGTTATTGCTGAAATGTTTTTCTGCAAATATTAGGTTTAAACGCAAAGCCTTTGCATCCCCAGGTTGCCTAAGCCTGGATGCTTTTAAGCTTAATTTCTGTTTATTTGACACGGAAATATCAATTTGAGGGCTGAATGGATGTTTTTGATGGTTTTGTTGTTTAATAAACTTAAAGATAGTACTTGTTTTCCATCCTTCAACTATATACTCGTTATTAGTTTTTAAAAAAAGCACCCTAATTGACGATACTTTTTTGTTAATTAAAACCTTTTCATCCACTTTAAACTTTCCAATGAGCTTATCATTGATGTACATCTTGAAAAAACACAATGATGCTATTTTATCTCTGTGGGTGTTTAAAAGTTTTATGTCCTTAACGTACAAAGGTACATCTATTCTAAATTGAAAAATATCCCCTGCATTAATGCATGTTTTTGATTTATTGAAAAATGAAATTTTGTTGTGGTTTTGGCAGTTATAATCAATAGCAAATTTATATTTATCAGTTAAATCAGAAAGGGTTATATTTCTCACTAATGTTTTTCCAATATTATTTTGCTGATTTTCAGAACAATATAAGAGTATGATGCTCATGATAAGAAATAAACTTATTTTTTTACCAGAATGTAAAAACATTGAATAGCAGAACTAAGAACAAAAATTTAAATTTAATAAAAAATAATTTTATATTTGTTCTGTTTCATATAAAAAATAACTTTTGTTGAGTATGCAAACCTGGGATAATGGTTGCCTAATATTTATTTTGCAAAAAAAATTAAACATGAAACACTCACGAGTAAATGCTTACATAATGAAAAGAAAAAAACATGAGTGTTCCGTGGTATTTGAAAACAGCATTTCAATGTTTGTTCAAATGTTTTATTGAAAAGCAATAGTTTAACTTAATATATATTCTCGTGAAATATCCATGATAAAATTATCATTATAATCAAAAAAAGTAATGATTACTTTATCATGGTAAGTTCCATGTTACCAATTAAATAATATAAATATAAACACATGAATATAAAGTTCAAATTAAAATTGGAGTGGTTAATAATTATTATTCTTTTGGTAATTATTGTTGCTGGTGGAATATTTTTTATTGTTAAGTATTTCAGAACTGACGAGGGAAATCTAAAAAATGAACAAAATGTGCAGGAAACTGTTGTAGTTGAAACAGAACAGGATAAGATCCGTAAAAAGTATGAGAAACTTGAATTAGCATATAACACTACCATTGATGATATCGAAAGTGTTGTTGCTGATGATAATATTAATTTAGCTATTTTAAAAGAGAATCTTACCCAAATACTAATTAGTATTGAAGAAGAAAAAGGAAAAATTAAAGAAAATATTACTGATTCAGCCAAAATAGCAACAGATACAAGAACAAAACAATTAAATGAATTACTTGAGATGTCAAAAGAAGTTTTGGCAGAAAGGATTGTTGAGATTAATGAAAATAACAAAAAATTAACCATAGATAATAGAAAACTTTACTATAATCTTAAAAAGTCAGTTGAAAGGTTTGAAAAGGAAAAGTCAAAAAACATTGGTTTAAGTGAAGAAGTTGGCCAGATAAAACTTCGAATTCAATACCTTGAATTGGAAGGTTCAACTTCAGGCCGTGAAATTAAACTATTAAAGAAAGAAAAAGATGAAATTGAAAGAAAGCTGATAGAAAGTAATAAAACAATTAAAATACAGAATGAACAAATTCAGGATTTAGGTGAAATTATCAGGAAAGTTAATGTTGATTGTTATTATATTTATGAAAGAGGTAATTCTATTGAAGAAGCCAAAATTTATTTGACATCACAAGGTATTTCTGAGAAATTTGTAAAATATTTTATTCGTAAAAAACCAAATATTTATGTGGAGTTCAAGATTGCAAAGGACTTATTTGGGACCGAAATAAAAAAGGTTGAATTAAAACTATACAACTCCCTTAATGTTGAAATTTATAGCGCTATTAAGCTGGTTAATTCAGAACAACTAAAAATTATTATCCCAAACAAAAATTTTGCATCAGCTAAATATTCCATTTCCCTTAAAGCTGGAGATGAAGATTTAATTCTTGATGAAAGATACTGGCTAAAAATAGCTAAATAGTCTTTGCAAAAAAACGCCAAATACTGCGTTATTCTTGTCTTGAAAACAGTCATTTACAAAAGTAAATTCCTTAGTTTTCAGGACTTCGAAAGCCTTGTCTTTTACGTTTTCTTATCAAAGACTAAATGATAAATATGTTACCTCTTAAAAACTTGTGGCTATGATATAATATATTTGGGTTTTATTAATTTTATCCGCAGATTATCCAGATTACCGCAGATTTTACTCATAATTATACCGATTGGTTATCAAGTAACAGAAAATAAATTTCCTT
>JBDLJL010000005.1:0-59924 GCA_039714415.1 Bacteroidota bacterium | reverse complement strand
CTTTGAGCGTCAAAATATCATTGACATGACACTATATTTATTTTTTTTCATGCATTTGCCCTGAGGATAACAGCCAATTAATCGTCCGTCATTGCGAACGAAGTGAAGCAATCCCCAAAAAGAACCACTGCAGCCAATTAAAAAGAAAACAGCCACTTTAGTAATTGCATGAGATTGCTTCTGGCTTCGCCATCACAATGACGTTCGTTGTGCGAGCTTTGTACTACAAATTTCCAAACTATTTTTTATAATATACAGCTCTTTGAGCTACGTTACTCTTTCGATTTCAAATAAACTGAATGAGCCATAGCAAAACGAAGTTCGCTGTATGTGTATTCACTGCCAAGTTCGTGTTTAATTGGCCCTAAATTGTATGTTTCGAGTTTTTCTGCCGCTTTTATTATTTTTTCACGTTTATTTTTATCCACAAACTTGTTTACATCAAGTTTTCCCTGTGCGACATAAGTACTTAAGTGGCTTTCAATTGTGGTAATTACTAATGAACGTTCTTTTGCTATTTCTTCAAGGCTTTTTCCCTGTTGGAATAGTTCAAAACTTACTTCCCTTGTTTTTGGTTTCTTTTCTTTGGGTGTATTACTTTTTATTGATTTTTTCTTTGATTTTGTGATCTCAGGTATCTGTTCTTCCCTGTTTTTATAAAGTTCAGAATTTGTTAATTGCTCTTTTGTAAGGTTTGTATCTTTTATTGTAGCTTCAAGCAGAGCTTCAGCTTTATGTATTTTTTGAAGCTGGCCAAAAAACAATCGTTCTACATCTTTTAGCTCATTCATGTATTTTTTAACACGGGTCTCACTTTTCAATTCATTTATCTTTGAAAATATCTTGTCAGAAAAACCCTTTAAGATAGGCTCAAAGTGCTTTTTAGCTGCCTGAACCCTATCGAAAAGCACCGATAAATAATCATCAGCATTAAATCTTGCAATTTTATCAATCTGCAAAAGAAACTTTTTTGAAACTCCTAAAGGTTCCTGAAACTGTTTTTGTAGTTCCGATGCCCAGGGGTGATATTTCTGTTTCACTGATTTTTTCTCATCCTTAGTATAACTTTTTAAATGATAATAATATTGGTTTGACAGAGCTTCAAAATCGAATGCATATTTCACAAATCCATTAATATAAGCTTTTAAACCCTCATTAAACTGTGTATCCAATTCTTCTTTTGACCCCTTGGATTCTGCAAATTCATTTAATAACTCATCCTGTTTAAGGCCATTGTACCTAATTGGTTCCGTGAGCACCAATCCTTCCAAAGAAGTTAATCTTGATAAAGCAACATAAACCTGACCGGGCGCAAATGCACGTGAAACATCAATCATTGCTTTTTCAAAAGTTAGGCCCTGGCTTTTATGTACCGTGATAGCCCAGGCAAGTTTTAACGGGTAGTGCGTGAAACTACCTTTCACACTTTCTGTTATTTCATTGGTTTCTTTATCCAGACTATATTTTTTATTTTCCCATGTATATTTATCAACAGTAACCTTTTCACTACCATCATTAAAATCAACTTCAATAGAATCTGATGATAAAGAATATACCGTGCCGATTTTGCCATTAAAATAGCGTTTTTCACCGGAATAATCATTCTTAACAAACATTACCTGGGCACCCTTTTTCAATTCCAGTATTTCTTCAAGAGGAAACATATGGTCAGCAAAATCACCCACAATTTCAGCCCGGTATTTATAGGTTTTTTTGTCTATTTTTTTAAGTTCATCAGCATTTAAACTATCTGCTTTATAATTATGGGTAGTTAAAAAAACATAGCCTTCATCAGGTTTAGGTTGAAAATCAGGTTTATGATATTGATTAAGCGTATTTATATCTGATTCTGATATTTTATTCTCGCGTAAATTATTTAAAATAGAAATAAATGTTTGGTTTGTTTGACGGAATATTTTTTCCAGTTCAATATAAACAGGTTTACTTTGTTTGAGTGCCAGCGCCTCAAAAAAGAACATTCCCTGGTAATGGTTTTTCAAATATCCCCACTCAGCATCTTTTACCACGGGAGGAAGCTGAAGCATATCGCCAATAAACAATATTTGGACACCACCAAAAGCAGTATTTCTCCTTCGCCGGATATGCTTTAACACTACATCGATAGCATCCAGAATATCAGCCCTTAACATACTAACCTCATCAATAATCAGCAATTCCAATTCTTTTAGCATATTACGTTTTGTACTATTCATCTGCAGATTCTCAATAATTAAGCGGGGAGTACTCATTTTGAAAGACATATCCTGACTGCCCCCATGCTCATTACTTGGAATAAAAGTACCAAATGGTAGCTGAAAAAGAGAGTGTAAAGTTACACCACCTGCATTAATGGCTGCAATACCGGTAGGGGCAGCAATTATAACGTTTTTATGGGTTAGGTGAATAATTTCTTTCAGGAAAGTTGTTTTGCCTGTACCTGCCTTTCCGGTTAAAAACACATGCCGATTTGTACTATTTACAAACTGTAATGCAGTGGCAGCTGCTTCATTATTTTCTGATAAATTCATAGGCGTAAAAATACATTTTTTTTGTTGTCAATAATGACATACAACTCTATTTATTTATAAGTAGCTAAAAACTATCCGCCAATCATCATTTTAACAAACATCCCTATAAAAATAGCAGCTGAAAAGCTTAATAATGTACCTATCAAAATGTATTCTGTCCTTTTCCTGTCCTGCTTATCTTTTAAATCACCAAAACGAAAAACCGATTTTGCAGCAAGTAAAAAGCCAATAATTTCAAATTGTCCGATAATGATGAAAGTGAATATTAGTATCCTTTCTAAAATACCAATCCATTTCCCGGCATCTTCCAGGCTTTGTTCTGTATTATCGTTTATCTCGGCACTCCATTTTTGTGTAATTTTTGAAATAAGTACGGAAAGAGGTATGGTCATAAGGATATATCCCAAAATTACTACCCACAGTGCTGTATTATCTGAAAAGTCATTTATTAGGGAAAGGGTTATGCCAAATTGTTTTGTAAAACCTAACCAGCATAAAATAATTACCAGTAGGTGAATAATCTGATCAAGTATAAATAACCACAGATTATCATTTTTTAAATATGATTTAATTATATCAACCAACAAATGCGTACCACTTATTATCAAAGGCACCCAAATATGAGTATAATGCCCCATGAACAGATAGGCTAATATGCCCGTAACGCCCACATGCATATATAGATACTTTGACTTTGCTTTGTTCTCTTTTCTATCGCTAACCCAGCTATTGGGCTGAAAAACAAAATCGGAAAGAATATGTGCAGCAAATAATCTAAATAAAATATCAATTCCTGAAAAAATCATATCAACTTTGATTGAATTAAACTTTTATATCTGTTAATAAAAACATTGATACTATCTATATTTCCTGAAACCACCAATCTTTTGCGCAAAGCGGGCTGACTGATATTAAACTGTTCAGCCAATTTCTTTTGGGTTTCTCTTTTTAATAAGTATCTATATATAACTTCAGACTGGTTAACTGACCACCTACTGATAATTGCATCAGCAAATGTACATTCCACTTTTAGTTCTTCATTTACTTCATTCCATGGCGTATGAATTCTTAATCGTTCATCTCTTTTCATACTATCTAATACTTTTCCTGAGAATTTAAATGCTTCGCCATCGGATTCCACTATCCGGTCTGCAAAATAATCAATCTTACCAATGCCTATTGCCAAACGTGTATCCCAATAAATACTATCTTTTCTTTTAAATTGTGTCAAGCTTCTAATTTTTGCCCTTAGCATCAGGCCTATTTCCAATGCAATACGAGGTTGTTTAATAACAGCCTGGAAACTATCGCCGCGATATAACTCAAATGGAAGTTCTTTTTCTTGAAGTAATTGAGCATTAATTTCTTCAAAAGAGTTTTTAAGAGCTTCAATAAGCGTTTGCCTATCATAGTCCTTTATATTATGAGATTTTACAATATCGCCGGTAATTACCGCAAATTTTTGATTAATCATAAACATAAAAGAATGAAATTTATTTATAATCTTTAAATATAATAAACAACACATATAACCCCTAAACGTAATAAGCAGCAAATATAACCTTTATATATTATAATTCAAACTTTATGTTTAATTTTTATAAAGAAATTTATTGGTTATTTCCTGTTCAGATAGAATAATCCATCAACCGTTTGGGTATTCCAAGGAATTTGCATTTTGTTGGATTTTTTATAAATATTTATCCGTAGTTGTTTAAAAAAATCTTCCATCGGGAGGTTAGGAATTTTTAAAACATTAATAAATTCATCGGTAAAAAAATTAGTGCTGTTTGAAAAGTTTTTGGTTGAGCTGGTATTGGAAATCAGCATATAAGAGCCAGGTGGAATCCTTGTATCCGGCATAAGAAAAGGGCTTAGATTTTGCAAAGAATAATCTTTGTCATATGAAGCATCAAAAATAAAAATATTGATTCCCGTTTTGTTTTTTTCAGCTATTTGGAATATCCTATTTGTATTTATGGCTTCAAGTTCTAAATCCTGGGCTTTTTTTAAACTTGCTGCTATCGGAAGTAAATAGTTACTACTATTATCGATATAATTAAAGCCATAGCCAATATAATAAATAAAACTAATTTCTATTTGCTGTTTAAGTTTTTCCTCATACTCAATAATTTTGCTAAGCATTTGCTTTCTATCCACATCAATAGCAGCCAAAACTTCAAAGCCATGTTTGGTCAATGATGCACTCAAACGATAGGCGTTATATGAGGCATTATTTAGCTCTTTATCAAAATATGAGCTATTTCCAATTACCAAAGCTACGCGTTTCCCCTGTAGAGGCAAAGAATCATAGTCATAAACCACATAATCAATTATTTGTGAATATGAAAGGTGTGAAAACACTACTAAACAAAATAGCAATAGTCCCTTTACAGGTATCCTTTTACTAATCATTTTTAATCCAAATTAATACGATAATGGTCTCTATAATAATTAAATGTTACCAAGTAGTTTTTTATATACCTCCAGAGACACCCATGCATCAGTAGCAGCATATTTTAACTGCCCTGGGCCTAAAGTTTCAGCTTCCCAATTTGAAAGGCGTTTTGATTTTGAAATGCGGAAACCCAACACTATAGCAGCAAGTTTTTGAAGACTAAAGTTCTCAATGTCAAAATTTTTCACATAAGCTTGTAGCTCTACAAATGACTGTGGTTCAAACTTTCTAATCCTTTTTAAAGCAATTAGGTCATCCCTGATAGCTACACCGACTTTAACTATTTTTTCATCAGCCAATAGATCAGCAACAGCTCTATGCAAACCATTTCCATTTAAACGAAATAAAAAAGCCTGACTACTACTTGATAGTTGTAATAATGCAACTTTGTTAATTCTACCTTTTTTAAACGAGGGTCTCGTCTCTGTATCAAAACCAATTATATTAGAATTTTTTAAAACAGAAATTGCCTTTTGTACATCATTTTCATTTTCTACTACAAATATTTCACCCTCAAAAGCTCTTAATGGCAACTTACTCACCTCTTCCTTTGTAATACTTTTTTCCAACTGCATCTTCTTATCTTAAATTCTAATATTACAATTAATTCTTAAAATCATCAAATTTTCTATTTATCAACCAGTTATCCGTATTTGGCTTTTCATTTTTAACAGATTTATCAGTAGAATTATCATCTTCATCTTCCAGATTTTCTGTTCCATAAATAATATTATGGATAACAGACAAAACAGCTAATAAACGCGGGCCCCAGTATCGTTCAAAATTTATTTTACAATCAAACAATCCTCCTTCCAAACTTTCTTCATTTCCAAGCTGATATAATGTAACAATATCTTTCATGTCCTGATAAACATCAGTTAAAGCTTCTGATAGGCTAATATCTTCAGCATTATCAGTTTCCAGAGAATCAGGTGTGAAAACTTCAAAAAACGATTCACGTGAACCAAGTTTACCGGCCAATCCATTTTGAATAAACTGCCAATCTTCTTCCTGAACAAATTTCTCTACGTAAAGCTCATCCCCTTCAGCAGGTACAGGCAATACAGATGCCTTTATGTATATGAGGCTAAGAATTTTTTGCACTTTTTCCAATAATTCTTTCTTTGAATATTCAGCCATATTTTCCATAAGCATACAATACTCATTTGCCACTAATAAAAAATCTTTAACAATATTGCCTTGGGGTTCAATCTTCTTTTCCAAATCCATCACACAGCCTTTTTTTTTTACAAAAGTATAAAAAGAAAGGATTCAGACCTCAGTATTCTCATCTGTTTATAATATAAATGGCAAGGACCGACTAGAAAATTGCAAAAATTTTTCGCTATGTTTAGGGGAAGTATCACTAAGTTGCTTGGTTATCTGACTATTAAAATACTATCTGACAAAAGCTTAACAATCTGCATAGAGTATTTTTTTAAACTCAATATGCATTGCAATTCATTTTTTGCCACATTTTTTCATATTCTAAAAATTAAGTTTGATAAAAAATTTATAGTTTAAAACCCATATCCAAAATATCATCTACTTGATGACAAGTCACCATTTGTAGCATTTACAGCAAGATAAAAAGTTACGTCTCCGGATCCCGATCCTGGCGCTTCCCAATTTAGCTGCCAACTTATAGAATCATTGGTAGCAATAGTTCCTTTTGAATTATGTGTAACCGCATTGCTGTCGTTTGAAAATTGGGTTAATTTATCATTAATAACTGCAAATGTTCCAATTTTACCAGATGGGTTATTTTCAGCAGTAATTTCAAAACCAATTCTTTGTGATCCTGAATGAGAAGCATCTATTTTTAGGGTATAAGATTTTCCAGGAACATAACCACAATCAAACATTACATATTGTAACTTAAAATAGATACTGGCATTGTAAAATCAAGCCATGGAGTCACAGTGCTTATCATAAAAAAACGACAATTCATCCCAATTTATACAATACTTATCCTATAAAAACATTTATTCATTGAAAAATAATTGGCAATATATTTGCAATATATTTGAAAAGGGATTAATTTTGTAATAGAAGGAGTGGAATTTATGGAAACAAAAAAAGATATGATATTTCTTAAAGGAAAGGAATCAGCAATTACCAACGTTTTATTTTTAATTGCAATTGTAATTTTTATTGCCCCTTTAGGAGTTGTTTTTGCATTAAGGTTTTTATATAAATCGGTACTAAAAGCAAAGGAAAGTATTTCTGTTTCTACTACTCAGGTGGAAACCAGTTTTAATAAAGTATATTAGGTATAAATAATCATAAAAAAAAGGAATCTGTAATAACAGGTTCCTTTTTTTATGCTCTAAGTTAGGGTTTTAAAGTAAATCCCAGAACAATTATATCATCAGTTTGTTCTGTGTCTTTCATCCAGTTTTCAATGGTGTAATCCAGGATTTTTTCCTGTTCCCTCATACTTTTGGTACAGAGTTCCATAAACATCTCTTTCATTCTTCTTATCATAAATTTTCTATCCTTTGCCCCCCCAAATTGGTCAGGGTAACCATCAGATAAAGTATAGAAATGAGTTTCATGCTCGGCGTAAGAAATCTCATAGTTAATAAACGGCTTGTCCCTGGCTGTTTTTCGACCACCAATTGATTGCTTATCACCTTTAATATGAAACAATTCGCCATTCTGAATATAAATTAGCGGATTTTTAGCACCTGCAAATTCAACTATTTTTTTCTCTTTATCAATTGTACAAACAGTCATATCCATACCATCCTGATTGTCAGTCTGGTTTTGTTTTAACGCCGTTTGAACATATTTGTTTTTCATATCCAAAATTATGGATGGCTGGGTAATACCCTGGCTAACAATTGTAGTTAATATTTCACTACCTATCATACTCATAAAGGCACCAGGCACACCATGTCCTGTACAATCAACAGTAGCAATTATTATTTTACCATTCTTTTCAGCAAACCAATAGAAATCACCACTAACAATATCCCTTGGCTTAAATAAAATAAAATACTTATCAAGAGCCTGGCTTATCCTATCCATTAAAGGCAACATAGCATCCTGAATCCTCTTGGCATATGTTATACTCGCCGTTATACTAATATTTTTAGCTTTAATTTGTTCATTTGATTCCAACAACATTTCATTTGTTGCTTCTATTTCTTCTTTTGCCTGGTTAATTTCTGCGGTACGTTCTTTCACAACCATTTCAAGGTGCTCCTTTTGCAAACGCAAACGCCTTACACTCAACCTAACAATACCCCAAATTAATAATGCTAAAGCAATAGCATATAACACAAAAGCCCAAACTGTCATATACCAAGGAGGTAAAATAGTGAATTTATAAGTTGCTTCGACACTTTCTACCTCATAAATATTTTTGGCAATTACATGAAATGTATAATCCCCAGGCCGTAGATTTGAATAGTCTTTATAATTTTCTTCTTTCCAGTCTGACCAACCTTTATCATTTCCTTCAAGGAAAAACTTAAATTTAATTTTGTCAGGTTCATCATAAAATGGCGCTGAAAATGAAAACCTGATGTCATTAAGATTAAAAGGAACTTGTTTTATTTGATTTTCCTGCTGATATAATGAAGCCATACCCAATGAATCCATATTGGTGCCATCAAATATTATTGAATCATTTGATACAAACCTTACCTTTCTTAATAAAGCATAATAAGGTTGATAATGGTCTTTCTGAATCCTTGTATCATAATGAACAAATCCTTTTTCTGCACCAATAATAATTTCATTATTATCAAGAAGTGAAACAGAATGAACATTATTCCTAAGCTTACAAAAAGGCGTTTTATTAAGGTAGTAGCTGCCATCATCTTGCATGATTAGCTCACCTAGCTCATAAACTTCAGTATCTGAGTTTTTTAATTTCCTTTTTTGCCTAAACCAAATATTACCAAGCTGATCTTCAATAAATAAATCAATCTTTACGTCAGTTCCCAATATGTCATTAAATATTTCTTCTTTTTTAAATCCATCCAGTTCAGGAATATAGTTATACAATCCATTTTCTGTCCCGGCCAATATGTTATTTCCTATTTTAAGAACCTGATTACCTGACAAATTCTGGATGCCTTCTTCTTCAGTATACCATTTTACAGCAACACTATCCAATTGATCGTTTAAGCTTAGCCTTGCTATGCCCTTTGTTTTATCTGAATACCATATATCATTATTTTCATCAATTTGAATGTGCCGGCAACTTTCATTAAAACCTTTTATAGTTTTCCTAAATACCCATTTCCCATCTTTTTTCTTATTATTTTTGACCCACTCTTTATATTCTTTAAAGTTTTTAAATCTGGGCCGGGCACTTTTTTCAATTTTGAATTCAAGCAAGGTCAACCCTTTTTTAGTTCCTACAATTGCAAGTTTAGGATTACCATTTAAGCTTAAAAATCGATAGTATGTAGTTTTTTCTAACTTTAGGTTCCTATGTTTTTCTTTAGTTGCAGTTCTGACATCAACTGTATGGGCAATAAGAATTTTATTATTTCCTGTATCAATGTTAAATACCTGTACCGGTTCACCCATCATTTGAAATTGGTTTTTCTTATCAAAATGATTTTCGAAATCCGGCCATTTTTTCGAGAATACACCACTTGAAGTTCCAATATACAATTGATCTTTATAAATAATAGAAGAATTCACTTTTCCTGATAAACCATAATTTTCATTAAAAAGGCTAACTGGTAAACTTGTTAATAATTCAGAAATTCCATTAGCCAGGCCTAACCAAATATTTGATCTATTATCTTGAAAAGCACTATATACCTGATTATTATGTAAACCAGTTTTAGTATCAATATGTTGAATTGGATTAAACTGCTTATCTGTAATTAATAATCCGTTAGAGAACATCCCAAAAACATATTCACCTCCTTTTAATTGAATGGAGGTAATTATTTTTTTCCCTTTCAAAAACCTGTCAATAGGTATATTAAGTTTTTTAATTTTTTGATCATCGAATAAAAACAGACCATCTTTCAGGGTAACAAATAAAAATTTATTGTTATAAGGTAAAACTGCCCTTAAACTATAGTTTTTCAAAAGACTTCCATCAGGGATTAGTCTGAATTCACCATCAATAAACTCAGTAATTCCCTTGTTTTGCATTTTAACAAAGATTCTGTTTTCTATTTCATAAGCCTGAAGTATATTTTTATTATTTATTACTTCAACTTTTCCACTTTCATATTTAAACATTATCCCACGACCTACAAAGAATATCCTACCCTTGGTTATTAAAATTTGGCCTATATCGTATTTTGAACTTCCATTATTTTCGTCATTTATATCATCAACAAGTGAAACATAAATCAATCGACCAATACTGTCGGGTTTCAAATACCCAAACTCGTTTCTTGCACCAACATACACCCTACCCGATTGATCAACTGCAAGTGATCTTGCCAATGAATTGTTTTTTACAGGAATTAGTTTCCAGTTTTGCCCGTCAAATTCCAGTACTCCCATCGTATTTCCAAAATACATAACCCCACGTTTGTCCTGTACAGTAGACCAATTTTGATTATGTGCTTTGTAAACATTACTGGAATAGTTAATAATATAAGGTATCCCTTTATTTTTAACTTGACTGTTAACTAACAAAGGCAATTGCAAAAGAACTGCTAATACAATAAATAAGTTTTTCATCTGTTTATTTTTAACTATTCCCAGTTGTCAGTACCTGTCCCGTATTTTCGGGATGCTACCGTCTTAATTCTCAGGACTTGTTTCATCGGAAATTTTATAAAATCTAAATATTTACACAGTTTATAATTTTTTCAATTTTTTCGATTATCATAATAAATTTCACCATTTGTATTTACCAATAAATAAACAGGCTTGGCAAAATCTTCTTTAACGGCTGTACGCGTACTGATTAATGGTTGATTAAATCCAACCATATTTATAGTATTACTATTTATTTTTATTGCTTTAGCTATAAAAAAAGATGATTCAGATAAATAAGGAACTGTTTTTTGCACCTCCCCAAAATTATTAAGAATGAAAAGCAATGAGTTTGTTTCAGTATTTTGAACTCCCGCTTTACTGGATATTATATTACTACCTGAGGCAAATTTCGTAAAATTCGTAAACACAAAAAATGACTCGTTCATTTTTATAATGTTCACCAGGCTTCCTTTAAGATTTAATACCGTGGACCATTTTACAGTTAAAGTAGTTCCATCATATTCATTAATTATAAGATTATCAGATAAGTTTTCAAATTCGTTAACATTTAAACCTTTAAAAGCAATCAGATAATTCTCATTTATTTCATCATAATTAAAATAACGGGGTATTAGCCCGGTTTTCACTTCCTTTTTGCTAGCTTGTTTACCATCTAACCCCATACGAAAAACGTGGTTTTTTATTTCAGGACCTCTGATTGAAGTAACAAGTAATTCACACCCGTTCTCTGTTGCCTGAATAAAGGAACCGAAATCATTAGATGTTTTCCCAATTGGATAAACCTTCAACCATTCAATATTATCTAATTTAGTTGTTTTTAATACAAAAGCTGAAACACCAGGATTTCTTTGTTTAATAAAACCCGTGGCATAATAATTCCCGCTATTATCTTTACTGTATGCAGTGATATGAAATTTACCTGGTTTAGCCTCCGTAAATAACTGATTAACAATTTTCAGTTCAATATTATTCTTTCTATAAGGTAAAGTAACAATTTTGTTTTCATGCAGCATATCCCTTAACAGATAATTTCTGAAATTATAAAAAGCGGAATCAAGTTCTGAATTAAGAAAAGCTGATTCAGTTTGTGTATAGTTTTTTAAACCTGTTTCACCACTATAATTATCCTTAAAAAATTGTTTATATTTATTCACATCATAGCTATTGATCCTTATTTGGAAATCAGCATTCATACTATCAGCAAGGTTCTTACTTTTTACAAGATCATCATAGAATTTGGCTTTTTGAAACATGGAAAAGATATTGGAAGTATCCAAAGCATCATTTACAGGATCTTTGCTTTTTGCCAAAAATTCTTGTTTTGCTTCTTTATATCTGAAAAGAGATACTAGCAATGAATTATAATCATATTTACCAATCCTGTTAATTAGTTTTTCATCAACTTTATATTTTTTGAAATCAGTTTTATACTTATTACTATTTGTAATACTTTTTAAATGTTTGTCTAAATCCTTATTTGCCCTGCCAACATCTCCCCTAAGTTGTTTTATATCAGTATTTAAAATTAATTTAAAGTCTTTAACCCAGGTTCCATAATCCCATAAATGGATCTTATCTTTTAAAAAATCTGAACTTGTCAAGCCTTGTAACCGATATGTTTCAATTGGATAAAGTTGATATTTTTGGTTATGTTCTTTTATAGGGTAGTTTTTTATCGCTGTTTGGTAATTTTGAAGATAATAAATAGTTGAGTCAAAGGAATTTTCCAAATCATCAAGCTTTTTAATGAATTCTTCATCAGCCGTCATATAAATGTCTTTAATTTTTAAATTATCCTGATTAATTTCTTTAAAAACTTTTATACAATAATTATAGTGGTCAATGCTTGAATTATAGTAATTGGTAACTATTTCAACGTTTCTTTTATATTCATTATTTGCAGCTATTTGTTCATTTATATAAGATTTAACATCTTCAAAATTAAGTTTTTCTAATTCATTAAAGCTACTCGCGTTCTTATAATAATCATCATTCTTTCTTATTTCTTTTTCATCAATTTTAGCTTTTGCCAAACCAAAATACAAGTTTGTATTATAGATAAAGAAATTCACATCTTTAATATCTGTTAAGGCATCATAATCCTTTGACCAATATTTAGCAATTAAACCTAATTGAAAATAAGGATTAGGAAAGTAAGGATCTTGCTTTTGATAAATTAAAAGTATTGAATAAGCCTCCTCTCTACTTTTTTCGACAACGGCCTTATAAACATCTTTATATCTTAGATTCCGTTGTGCAATTATAACCGGATTTATCACAAAAAAACTAATCAGGATCAGGAAAATAATAATGAAATATTTTTTATGCATTGTACTAAAATTTCTTTTAACATTAAGATTTTTCAACCTCCAATATTTTCAATTCAACCCGCCTGTTCATTGCTTTATGATCATCAGAATCATTGGGAACCAAGGGATTTGACTCACCGTAACCTTTAGAAATTAATCTATTAGGATCAATATTAGAATCAAGCATATACAAAACAACCGACTTGGCTCTTCTCTTTGAAAGTCTGATATTATAACTATTAGAGCCGGCATCATCTGTATGTGCAGAAATTTCAATTTTAATATCCGGATTATCCATCATTAGTTTTACAACCCTATTTAGCTCTAAATAAGAACTCTCATTTAAGTCAGCTGAGTTGGTTTCAAATGTAATATCATTCAAAGTTAATTTTGTGTCTTCTTTTAACTGCTTAAGCTTGACTTCCAGTTTTTTTGGTGCTTCCTTTTTTTTCAAGTCAACCGTTGTATTGTAAAAAGAATAACCTTTCGGGCTCACACTTACATTATAGCGGTCACCTTCCCTCAATTTAATAATATATTCCCCTTCGCTATCAACCTCCGCCGTTGTTCTGATTACTTCATTATTATCTAAATTAGTTATAACTACTTCAACCGGTATGCCAGCCTGAGTATCTTCATCAGAAACACTTATCTCAAAATCAATTTTTTTCGCTGATAATTCAACATCTTTTTCAAATTCATCAAACTGGACAATCTCATTTAGATTAAAACTAAAATTATATTGTTCAAAATAATCTGCTAAAACGTAAATTTTATATTCACCACCAACAGGAAGCTTAAATTTATATCTGCCATTTTTCACCTTTTCAATTGGGATTCCAAGTAAAACGCTGTCTATATCCCTGACTTGAATTTCAGCCTCAACTGATCCATAAATCTCATCATCAAAAACATTGAGCAAAAGGTTAATCTCTGGAAAAAGTTCAACATTTTTGGTAACAACCATATTTTTCCTGATATTTTTCAGGTCCATCGTATGAAAATAATGTGAATATTTCTCTTTTTGATAATCAATTTGATATTCATTACCTTGTGGTAGAAAAATTTCATAGGCTCCTGTTTGAGCATCACTTTTAAAACTATATAAAAGCCTTGATGTATATGGATCATTTACCTTAATATCAACTTGTAACGGCGCCTTTGTGCTTAGGTTGCGGATAACTCCTTTGAGTAACACACTTTTTCCCGGCAGGAATTGTAATGGAATAGTAGAGTTATATATTTTACTTACAGTATTCTTTTTAAGAACCTGGCTAATTGAATAATATGCCATATTTGAATCAAAAGAAACACTTGGTGCAAAATCATTATATTCTGTATTTACTGTATCAATATTTTCAGCAGGTATCCAGACGTTTTTAGCTATTAATTTTGTTTTGTATATGTCAAATTCACCTTTACCACCTTCCCTTACTGAAGAATAATAAAGTGTTCTATTATCAAGTGCTATTTTTGGAGCTTGTTCACAATCGATATTAATTGGAATTGGCAATTTTACAGGATCCAACCAGGTCTGATCTACAATGTTTTTTTTTGCAACATATATGCTATTGCAAATAAAATCTTTTTGCTCAGCCTTTGGGTTGTTTCTTGCAAAATACAAACTATTATCATCTAATGAAATAGATGGCTGCCCATCATATGCAAGTGTGTTAACAGGGGTACCAATACTTATGGGTTCTGACCAGTTTCCATTCACTTTTTTTGAATAAAAGATATCAACACCTGATGAGTCTTTATTATAATCTGCTTCAAAATAAATTACACTAGCATCATAATTAAAAGAGGGGTAATTTATATTGCCTTGCCCGCCTGCAAATTGATTTATTGCATCAATACTCTGAGGTTCAGCCCATTTTTCATTTTCCAGATGACTAATATAAATCTTGTATTTGCCTGTTTTATCAGAAATAAAGGCAAGTTTATCTCCACTATTACTTAATACCGGATCAAATTCATTGGCGTCAGTAAAATCAATTGGTAAACCAATCGATTTTACAACCTGACCAAACATTAATGTCCCGTAAAAAAAAAGAGCCCCCAACAATACAACTAATTTTATTTCTTTACGAAACCTCATTCTAGCATGCATTACAATATAAACTATAAATAAATAATTAATTTCCGGAAATAGCCTCTTTAATATCAATTTTCTGATTGTTTTTATAAGCTACTACAAAAGCACCTCTAACTTTGAGTGTTTTAACAAAAGATTTTGCTTGTTCATAAGATTTAAAATCACCAACAGAGTATTTGTACCAATTATCATAATGCTTCATTTTTATTTCATCTTTTGCACGATAGAATTTAGCAAGTCGCCAACTTGGAATTTGTTTTCTTGAAGCAGCAATTTGAACTTCAAAAACAAGTCCGGCCAAACTTCTTTGCTTGTCAAGATTTGCCTGTGCCAATCGAGCCTCTTCAGCTTCAAGTTCATTAACTCTCTGTCGTGCATCAGAAGCATACTTCCCATTTGGATACTCATCTAAATAATTTTGAAAGGCAAGACTAGAGTTTTCACTAAGAGCATTATCCCAAACCCTTTTTTCCTCTTCTTCCAATTGCTTTTTAGACTCCTGATCCAAATAAATTGAATAAGCTTCAATCAGTTTATTTATGGCTGAAATTTCCAAATTAACTAATGAAGATAAATCACTTTTAAGTTTTGAGTATGTATACTTCTTTTTTAAATCCTTTGAGGTAGGTTTCCTATAGGGCTTCAATTTTCTTTTTGCTGCTGAAACATCAGTTGCAGCCTCCTCAAGCAGATTATTTACTCTTGCTTCATCATTACTGTATAAAAATGTAGACTCACTAATTTTTTCATTATAAACATTATAAACCAGTGAATAACCTTTATCATAATACAAGGCTTGTTTTATTCTTAACACCTTGACATCAACCGATTTTTTCTCGGCTTTCTTCTTTTTCTTTTTTAAATACTTTTCAATTTTCTTATCCTCTGTCCTTATACTAGAGTTCAATTTATCTGCCTTGCTAATACTCGATTTCGCCCTGTCTATCTGACTTGCCTCGTCACCAGTAAGATACTCTTCCATAAATGAAAATACATCATCACCAGATTGCGCATAAATTAATTCCGTTTGGAACAAAAATGCAGACAAAAATAAAAATGTAAAAATACCAAGCTTTTTCATACGTCTATTTTTTAATTACTTTTATTGTTTGTATTTAACTGAAATTTAAAGATATTTATTCTTAATTATTAGTTTTATTACTTATATTTTAAATTGTTATTATAGTCATTTAGATAATCGAAATAATTATTCATCTTTTTGTTTTACTTTTGAAATACAGATACTCTCTTTTTTATTTATTATTAACTTTATATCACTGAATCTACAATTATTTTGCCAATCCGTAATAACAAATATAGTTATGAATACTTATTCCCCCAAAATTAAAAATATTTTGCAATGTCAGCAATAATTAAATCTATTAGTCAAATACTATTTTTAACAGTTGGGATCAATATCTCATATAATACAACATTTCATTCATTTACAGGGATATTACTGGAAATCAAAGTTCTACTATTTATATTCGGTATAAATTAGTAAATCATACTTAAAAACTACTCAAAATAATATGTGTTTTTTTTTAACATATTTAAATTTGCACATCTTTTTGAAAAAAAATAATGAACAGTATTAAAACAATCGAACATAAGGGTATTGTAAAAGAAGCAGATAAAGACAAATTGATTATTAGCATAATTACTAATTCAAGCTGTGCTTCTTGTGAAGCAAAGGGTTCTTGTTCCGCTTCAGAAATTGAAGAAAAAGAAATTGAGGTCAGGAAATTCAATGATGTATATAAAGTTGGTGAACAGGTGTTTGTTTTTTTTAAAGAATCTCTTGGTTTCAGGGCACTGCTATTAGGCTACCTCCTTCCTTTTATAGTACTTATGACTATTTTAATTATTGCCACTTTATTTGGACTTGATGAAGGTACATCTGGATTATTGGCTTTAGGTAGTTTGGTTCCATATTACACAATTATCTTTTTTTTAAACAAAAAAATAAAAAAGACTTTTTCTTTTTCAATAAGAAAAATCCATACCGATCAAATATTAAAGAATGCTGAATTAAATTTTTGAAACAAGTCCCTGTTTTTTCGGGATGGTTCCATATGGCAACAAAAGTTAAAAAAACAAACAATGAAAATAATTCATTATGAGTGATATAGTTATATATACAATTATTACAGTAAGTGCTATAGGAATTATTGCAGCCATTATATTATATTTAGCTGCTAAAAAATTCCATGTAGTTGAAGATCCAAGGATTGATGATATTGAGGATGCCTTACCAAGTGCAAATTGTGGGGGTTGTGGTTACCCGGGTTGTAGGAATTTTGCCGAAGCTTGTGTAAAAGCAGAAGATTTAGGTGATTTATTTTGTCCTGTAGGTGGCAATGATACTATGAAAGACGTTGCTGGAATATTAGGTAAAGAAGCTGTTGAAAAAACACCTCAGGTTGCTGTAATCAGATGTTCTGGTTCATTCGAGTACAGACCAAAAACAAATAATTACGATGGTGCAGCTAATTGCACAATCGTATCAAACCTATACAGCGGCGATACGGGTTGTCAATATGGTTGTTTAGGCCTTGGCGAATGTGTTGATGCCTGTACTTTTGATGCCATGTACATGGATGATAAAACTGGTCTTCCGGTAGTAATTCAAGATAAATGTACTGCCTGTGGTGATTGTGTCAGGGCGTGTCCTAAAGATATAATTGAACTAAGGAACCAGGGGAAAAAAGATCGAAGAATTTTTGTTTCGTGTATTAATGAGGATAAAGGCGGGGTAGCAAAAAAGAATTGCAGCGTTGCATGTATTGGCTGTAAAATGTGCGAAAAAGAATGTAAGTTTGATGCAATAAAAATTGAAAACTTCCTGGCATATATTGATTATACTAAATGTGTTTTATGTAGAAAATGTGTTTCGGTATGCCCGACAAATGCCATACATGAAATTAATTTCCCGCCAAGGAAAATTAAAAAAGATACAGAGAAAAAGCCCGTAGCAAAAAAGAACATTGTTGTGAATGATAATCCTGATCTTGTAAATTTAGCAAAGAAAAATAAGGATGAGGACAACACACAAAATGAAATAAAAGAAAAAGAATAATATTAACTTAAATAAATTATATAGCTGATGTTAAAAACATTTTCAAAAGGTGGTGTACACCCACCAGAAAACAAATTTTCAGCAGTACAGGCAATAGAACAAATGGCACTACCCAAAATGGTAACCATTCCAATATCACAACATATTGGTGCACCATCAACACCTGTTGTCACAAAAAATGATCTGGTTAAAACCGGTCAGGTAATTGCAAAAAGTTCGGGTTTTGTATCGGCTAATATCCATTCTTCAGTATCAGGAAAAGTGATAAAAGTTGATTCGATGATGGATAGCAGTGGTTATAAAAAGCAATCAATTATTATACAGGTTGATGGCGACGAATGGGAAGAAAGTATTGATCGTGACCCCGGATTATTAAAAGAATTTAATCTTAGTAGTGAAGAAATAATAAAAAAAGTAGGTGAGTCAGGTATTGTTGGATTAGGTGGTGCTACATTTCCATCACAAGTAAAACTATCTGTCCCTAAAGGAATGACCGCTGAAATACTTATCATTAATGGGGTTGAATGTGAGCCATATTTAACAGCTGATCACAGGTTAATGCTTGAAAAAGGTGATGAGTTAATGGTTGGGACAAAAATCCTGATGAAAGCCCTGAATGTTAAAAAAGCCATTATTGGCATTGAAAACAATAAAGAGGATGCCATTAAACACCTTTCATATCTGGCAAAAAACTATGAAGGAATTGAGATACAGGCTTTAAAAGTCCAATATCCTCAAGGAGGAGAAAAGCAACTTATTAAAGCAGTAATCAACAGGGAAGTTCCTTCAGGAGGTTTACCCATTGCTGTTGGAGCTGTTGTTCATAATGTTGGAACCGCTTATGCCGTTTATGAAGCAATACAGAAAAACAAACCTCTTTTTGAAAGGGTTGTTACTGTAACTGGGAAATCGGTTAAAAAGCCATCTAATTATATGACACGGGTAGGTACATCTATATCTGAGCTTATTGAAGCTGCAGGAGGTTTGCCTGAAGATACTGGAAAAGTTATCAGTGGTGGACCAATGATGGGTAAAGCACTAAATACAATAGAAGTTCCTATGACCAAAGGTACTTCAGGTGTTTTAATTATTCCTGAAGGAGAATCACGCAGAGGAATAATTCAGGATTGTATCAGATGTGCAAAATGTGTTTCGGTTTGTCCAATGGGGCTTGAACCTTATCTTTTAATGACCGTTACCGAACAACAAAATTACGAAAGAGCTGAAACTGAACAAGCTATGGACTGTATTGAATGCGGTTCATGCAGTTATACCTGTCCTTCAAACAGGCCTTTATTAGATTATATAAGGTTAGGAAAAGCTGAAGTTGGGAAAATTATCAGGTCAAGAAAAGCATAAAAATTCAGTATTAGTAATTGGATTATTCGTGATTATCACTAGTTAACAATGACTAATATATGAATACTAATTATAATTAACACAGTATATATATGAGCAAATTATTAACTGTTTCCCCATCACCTCATAATTATGGTAAGGATACGATAAAATCCTTAATGTATGGGGTGCTGATTGCATTAATTCCAACAACAATTGTATCGTTGTATTTTTTTGGAATTGGTGCCTTGATCGTTATTTTAACATCAGTGGTTTCCGCTCTGGTTTTTGAATATCTGATTACAAAATTTATATTAAAGAAAGAACCATCATTGATGGATGGCTCTGCAATAATAACCGGTTTGCTATTAGCATTTAATGTCCCGAGCAATTTACCTATTATTATTATTATCATTGGCGCTTTTGTAGCTATTGGGGTGGCTAAAATGTCATTTGGAGGATTAGGAAATAATCCTTTTAATCCCGCATTGGTTGGCCGGGTATTTCTTTTAATATCATTTCCTGTTCAAATGACCAGCTGGCCATTGCCTGGTGTAACAAGATTTACTAACTGGTTGTCTTCGGTTAAAGAAGTTGAAATAGAAGGCGAGATGGTAAAAATGTTGGGCGACCAAAGACTTGATGCATTAACCGGAGCTACACCCCTTGGTGTAATGAAAGAGGGTTTAAGAAATGGTGAACCCGTTGCTGAACTTATGGAGCAGATCCCGTCCAACTTACAAATGTTTATTGGTAATATTGGTGGTTCACTTGGTGAAGTTGCCGGAATTGCAATTATTATAGGCTTAATCTGGATGCTGTATAAAAAGGTGATTACCTGGCACATACCTGTCTCAATGATTGGAAGCATCGTAATCTTAACAGGTATTTTCTGGTTAATAGACCCTGTTAAATATGCTAACCCAATTTATCATGTATTAACGGGTGGTGTTTTGCTTGGTGCTGTATTTATGGCCACGGATTATGTAACATCACCTATGACAACAAAAGGCATGTTGATTTTTGGTGTTGGAATTGGTTTATTGACAGTTGTTATCAGACTTTTTGGTGCATATCCTGAAGGTGTTTCATTTGCAATACTGATAATGAATGCGTTTGTACCACTTATTAATATGTATGTTAAACCTAAACGATTTGGGGAGGTAATTAAAAATGGCTAGTAAAACAGAATCTACATTACGAAATATGCTTATTGCCCTATTTGTTGTATCATTTATTTCCGCAACAACATTAGGTTATGTGTATGAATTTACAAAGGGACCAATTGCTGAAGCAAAACTTAAGAAAAAAATTGCTGCAATTGAAAAGGTTGTTCCGGAATTCACCAACAACCCTAATGAAGATATGTATTTAATTGCATCAGATATTGAGGGTGACAGCCTTGAGTTTTACCCCTCATATAAAGACTCGGTTTTAACCGGAACCGCAATCAAAACATTTAGCGATTTAGGCTTTACTAAACGAATTTATATAATGGTTGGTTTTTTACCCGATGGAACTATTCACAACATAAGCGTTCTGGAACATGCAGAAACTCCTGGACTAGGTGATAAAATGGATAAGAAAAAATCAAAATGGAGCGAACAGTTTAATGGAAAAAATCCTGCAAACTATAAACTAACCGTTACAAAAGACGGAGGGAATGTGGATGCAATTACTGCCGCCACAATCTCATCCCGAGCCTATACAGACGCTGTTGATCGAGCATATAAAGCACTGATGGCAAACCAAAAATAAAATAAAATAAAATAATTTATTGTATTGATATATAAACAATAAAAATATGAGTAAGCTAAATATTTTCACAAAAGGTTTTATTAAAGAAAATGCTGTTTTTGTTCTCTTCCTGGGCTTGTGTCCTACTCTTGGCACCACAACTTCTGCCATAAATGGTTTGGCAATGGGCCTTGCAACGACATTTGTATTGGTAATGTCCAACATTGTAGTATCTTTAGTAAAGAGCCTGATTCCAGATAAAGTAAGGATACCTGCATTTATTGTAATTATTGCCACATTTGTTACCGTTGTTGAATTGACTATGCAAGCCTTTTTACCAGACCTATTCGAAGTGTTAGGCTTATTTATCCCCTTAATTGTGGTAAACTGCCTAATCCTGGGTCGTGCAGAAGCTTTCGCATCTAAAAGTAATATTTTTGATTCAATTTTTGATGGATTTGGAATGGGCTTAGGCTTTGCACTGGCATTAACCATTCTTGGTGGAATCCGAGAAATATTAGGTAGTGGTGCTTTGTTTGGTTTTAACTTTTATGAAGGCGATGGAATGCTGGTCTTTGTGCTTGCGCCAGGAGCATTTATTGTACTTGGTTACCTTATTGCCATTTCGAACAGAATTAATAGTAAAGCATAATTACTAGTTGCTGGTTACTGGTTGCTAGTTATTTATAGTATAAAATA
Organism: Bacteroidota bacterium; assembly: GCA_039714415.1. Lineage (GTDB taxonomy): Bacteria > Bacteroidota > Bacteroidia > Bacteroidales > NBLH01 > NBLH01. The sequence goes on along the minus strand of JBDLJL010000005.1, from coordinate 37,966 downwards.
AAGAAAAACATAAATTATGGAATATTTATTAATCATAATCTCAGCCATATTTGTTAACAATATTGTATTAGCAAAATTCCTTGGTGTTTGTCCTTTTATTGGTGTATCAAAAAAAGTGGAAACAGCTATGGGTATGACTGGCGCTGTAATGTTTGTAATGGTTATTGCTACAATTGTAACTTACCTGATACAAAAATACGTATTGGAAGTTTATGGTATTCAATTTATGCAAACCATAACTTTTATTTTGGTGATTGCCTCATTAGTGCAATTGGTTGAAATTATCCTTAAAAAAGTGAGCCCTGCCCTATTTCAGGCATTAGGTATTTTTCTTCCTTTAATTACAACTAATTGTGCGGTTTTAGGTGTTGCTATTCTTGCTGCAGGAAATAAAGGTTTTGGCCTTATGGAAAGTGTTGTATTTGCTATTGCCAATGCGATTGGTTTTGGATTAGCTTTAATTATTTTTGCCGGATTACGTGAGCATTTAGATTTGGTAAATGTACCTAAAGGAATGAAAGGAGTACCTATTGCTTTTGTTGTTGCAGGTTTGCTGGCCATGGCTTTTATGGGATTTACTGGAATTGCATAACTTCGACAAGCTCAGTTACCGCACTCAGTAAATAATGTGAAGATATGTAAATGTGAGGATTTGGAATTGATTAAATGCTCATCTCACTAAAATATTTACCTGGATTGTTATAAACAGTCCGGGCTTTTTATTTAAATATTATGAATCTACAAAAATACAATCAACGATTATTAGCAATTCTGGGAACATTAGCAGCCCTTGGCTTAACCCTTCTCATTTTTATCGGGCTTTTTGAATTTATATCCAGTCAAATACGGAGAAGCAACCGTACTCAAAATGATAGTGGAATTGTTATCGACCAAAACCAGGTAATTGATACAACTAACTTTAAATTTACCCAGGAAATAAGTATCCTCAAACCTTACCAACTTGATTCAATAAAACCCGTTTTTGTTATACCAATAGGGCAAAAAGACCAAAAAACAAAAAGGTTACATACGCTTACTGCCGGAATGGGTTTTAGTTCAGATGTTGTTGAAGATTACTATTATTCCAGTTTTAGCGGGTTGTACAATAATTTTGTATTAATCGATTATTTGCGCGATATACGTATCCCAATATTTAATTCAAAAATTGCTTTGACAGAATGGGCATATATTAAAATTGATTCATCACAGTTAATTTTATTTAAAGGAACTAATAAAGATATAAATGAAGATGGCCTTTTAAATGAGGATGATTTTCAAAGTTTATTCGTATTTGATGTAGCAACACTTAAACTAAAAGAGTTAAGTTTCGAAAACGAGACTGTCAGGGAATTCGACCCTCTAAGCATGACCAGTAAAATATATGTTAAGACAGGTAAAGATATCAATAACGATAAAATGTTTGAATACAGAAAGGAACCAACAGATCTGTATTTTTATGATATATCAACCGGTGAAAGTGAAACATTAGTACCCGAAAACATAAAAAAAACTATTCAGGAAATATTAAACAAATAGCTGATTAGCACCATACTATATTACTTCAATAAAGGATAATTTTTAGTTCACGAAATTCGGGACAAGCTATGAAACGTTTATCCGATTTTGAAAAAATAAACTCATAACATTTAGGACTCAGGAAGGAAGCAATGACATTCTTTGTGCGAGCGTTGTACAACAGCTTTCCAAGCTGTTTTTTACAATTCGCAGCTCAAGAGAGCTGTGGTACAGCGAGTAAGAATTATTCAGTTGGTAGCGCAATCCTTTCTTCCAACCGATAAACGGGATATCTTCTATATGATTTTTCAAAGTATTTTGAACGTTGGTAAATAAAATAAAGTTGCCAGTAATGATTTTCTGCAAGTCTTTTATCTTTCTTTTTTGCCTCTTCTAATTCTAATTTTAATTCAGGCCTTTCTTTTAATATCTTCTCTGCCGTTTCTTCAAAAATATAAGCTGACATCCATTCTTTTGGCTGGATCATAGCATCAAAAAAGTTCCAGGTAAAATATGAATCAACAGCTTCAGGTTCAAGGGTTTCAATAATAAAACTATTTCCTTCCTGATTGGTTTCAATGATATAATCCCCTTTATAAAATTTTATTTCTACCTTTTCTGTGTGCACTTGTATATTATAATGCAAATAATGGTTTTCATAAGCATCACGGGTTTTATAATCATCAATAAAATAAGCTGTTACCATAATTGATGTATCCTTGCTTAGTCTTTTAAATTCTATTCCATTTAGTTTTAAACGAAAAATAGCTTCATGCCAGGCTTGTGGAATAATATAATAGGCAGGTTTTTTTATGGTTTTAACCGCTTTATAGTGATGATAATATTTTATTGGTTTTTCAAAAGGTTTTGAACGATTATAATGCAAACGTTGTTTGCCGGTAATTGAACTGATATTATATTGTGCTTCAAAACCTTTGAAAATAATTGATGAATCCCGACTTTTGTCCAATTCCCACCCAATAGTGAATTCTTCCTGTTCTTTGGTTCTATTTATTGCTTTTTCCCTGATTTCACCTAATTGAATATAGTTTTTGTTTACAAATCCGGTCAGGTTCAAAATAAAATCATAAGTTGAAAGTACCCTGTCTTTATATGGTTTTAACATATGGGTTTCTGTTATAAAACCAATGGTATTAAACAAAGTAGAATATCCGGAAGCGTACCTTGGTGAGTCATAAAAAGAATAAATACCACTATCAGGCACTTGTTTAAGGGTTTGTACATAAGGAACCATTTCATACCGCCCATTTTTCATAGATTTGTATAAGTGCGGAACCATTGTTTTATCCATATATTCTGCCAGGATCGGATTTAATTTATCACTTTGTGTTGCAATAAGCGTTAAAGCATATTGGTAATCAGCACCATTTGAAGTATGCGTATCAACAAAAACATCAGGTTCCCACTTATGAAAAATTTTGGCAAAAGACTTTGCATTTTCAGAATCATTCTTAATAAAATCACGATTTAAATCCAAATTCCTTGCATTTCCGCGAAACCCATGTTCTTCCGGACCTACCTGATTCATTCTGCTGTAAGGACCACGGTTTAATGCCCCGCCAATGTTATAAACCGGTATAATGCAGATAACAGTGTTTTCAATATATTTTTTTGCTTTTAATTTTCCAGATAACAAATCGGTTGCAAACTGAAGGCTTGCATCTATTCCACAAGACTCACCAGGATGAATACCATTGTTTATAAACACGACCCTTTTATTTTTGTTTCTTATTGATTCAGGTGTAAAATCTTTGTCAAACGAAATTACAAACAAATGCAAAGGTTTTCCAATATCTGTTTTCCCTTCTTCAAACAGAAACGCCTGATCATACTTTGTAGATATATCTTTATAGTATTTTATTATTTCATCGTAAGTTGGTGTTTTATTATCCTGATACCTGGGTTTATATTGCCCAAAAGATATAATATTAATCAACAGTGTCGTTGTTAATAATATTGTTTTAAGTTGATATGTGAAAGTAAATTTATTCATCTGTTTATTTTTGAATTATTTTAATTTACCAGATGGATCATCCATGAATAATCATCCTCGTATATCTTAACAACATAAAATCTTAATTTGTAATTCATAAGAGTTGAAAATGTTGGCTTACAACAATATGACAATGTAACAATAGATTACTTAATCTCAAATAAATAGGCTGGTTCGTCTGCACCAATTTGTTTTACCATCCTTATCTTTTCAGGATATTTTTGCTGGATAAAATAAAGGTACCTATGAATTGTATTTATAGTATATTGCGTTTTTTGAGCCTCATATTTCCGTAAGCTGGCCATAATCACAAATTTAACATTATGGTCATACAAATTCTGTAAAAGGCTGTCAGGATTCGTATTTTGCGGTATTTTATAAATTCCCCTAAATCTTCTTTTTGTGTAAATAAAAGAAATATTAGGCTTTCTACTTGCAATCATTACATTTTCGGGAACATTTTTAGCAGCCCATTTACTCATGTTTATATAGTTTTTCCAATCAGGAGTTAACCCTGCCAATATATTACCCCTAAGGCTTGAACTTAAGTTCTTCTGATTTTCTTTTACTTTTACTGTACTGACCTTAAAGGTAGTGTAGAATAAAATAGCTACAACCACTGGAAAAATAAACTGAAGGTTTTTTAACTTTTGAAATTTAAACAACTCATAAATACCTGTCAGAATAAACATTAATAAAAAAGGGAAAAAGGGTATAATTAACCTGGTAGACTCCCATATAGTTTGTAGGATAATAAAAGTTATCCCAAGCATGGTTGCTAAATATATTCCACTAAACAGCAAGTATTTATTCTTTTTGAAAATACCATAAATAGCAATTAGTAGTACCAGATATACCAGAATTGTTAAAAATGGAATCACTTCTGGCGACATAAAACCTTTTTCAAGTTTAATAATTTCGGGTCTAAGCCCTAATAGCTTGAAAAAATGTTTTGATATATATATATTAGAATTGTCAATAAACCTCTGAAAAAAACCGAAAATTGATTCAGTTCCCTGGGTTGCATCATAAGGGTGAACCAAAAAAAGTGATGAAGCCTGGTTACTAAACTGCGTTGATTTTTCCTGCCAGAAAGCCAGTTTTAATATTTTCCATGTGCTCATTGCCAATACAAAAGAGAAAGTAGAAAACCCAACAGCCTTCCATTGACGTTGAGACAAAAAGTATAAAATCACCACGATTATTGTTGCATAGCCAATGCTTCGTATTAAACCTAAAGCCAAAATAAAGTAGCCCAAATAAAGATAGGTTTTTAACTGGTTTTTTAGTGCTAAATCATATGGCTGTTTTGCAATAAAATTTTGAAAGAAAAAGAGAAAAAACAGCATTTGAATGCACATGAAAAAAGTTTCAGTATATGTTTGACTACCATAGAAAAGAAGATAGGCATTTATTGAAATCAATATGAGCGTAGAAAATAATATTGCTGAAGGTATTTTGTTTTTGAAGGCATAGTAAAAAGCAACAAAGTGACCAACTAGAAATAGTGTAGAAATAAATTTTAGAATAGGAAGATTTATACCAAACAACCAAATAAACAAACTTAAAAAAACAGGGTAAGCTGGCCCCTGGAATGATGGAAATTTAAACTCATTTATAAAGTCCCAGGCTTTTATAATATAGTTCGCATCATCACCACCAACACTAACTTTCATATCAAAAAGAAAGAGTGTGAATAAAAAAGTAGAACCAAAAAAAACTTTGAATAATAAAGATTGTTTTTTAGTAAAAAATTGATCAATACTATCTAAAAGGTCTTTGGGGGTTTCTATACTTTTGTTTTTTTTTGCTTTAGCAACTTTTTTTCCTGAAGCTGATTTTGATACTTTTTTGTGTTTGATCACAGTAATAATTTAATTTTTAGTTTGTGTTAATCGCAAATATATTAATTTTTTTTGCGGTTGTTTAAATTTAAGAATGTTATTTTATTTTTGATGTAGTTTCAAATACAAAGATGCAAGTAAAAAATTTCAGGAACACACTTGAAACATGAATCTCGAAACTTTTAGCTAACAATAATGCTCAAATTTTATAAGTTTAGAACCTTTCTACAAATCATTGTTCAAGCAAATTTTTAATTTCGTATTCCAGAAGTTTCCAGTTTGAAATCAAAAAATCAATTTTCTTCTTTATTAAATGCTTGTCCTTTTTTGTTACAGACAATTGTTCAATTTGTCTTGCTGTCTCTGACATATCACTTCTACCAATATATTTAAATGTTGATTTCATAGAGTGCCCGGTCAACTTCAGGTTTTCAAACTGTTCATTTTCCAAACTTGTTTTTAAATACTCTAATTGTATAGGTATTTCCTTTGAATAGACCAAAAGTGTTTTATTTATTTTAGTACGGTCATTTTTAAAAAGATTTTCAAAAAAGCTTAAATTTAAAGTCCCAACATTTTTAGTTTCTTTTTTATTTTTTGCTGATTCTGCTTTTATTTTATTATCTGTTTTTCTACCTGTTAATTTTTGGATTTTTTTGATTAGTTTTTCTGGATTGATCGGTTTTGAAAGAAAATCGTTCATTCCTGATAATTTTCCCTTTTCAATTTCTTCTTCAACAACATAGGCAGACAATCCTAAAATAGGTATTTCATTCTTTGGTTTTGAAAGTTTTTCCCTAATGTATGTAGTAGTTTCATAACCATCCATTTCAGGCATCCTGATATCCATTATGATCAAATCATAATTTTTCGACTTAAGTTTTTTTAATGCCTCCTGGCCATTTAAAGCCTCATCAATTTTTATTTTATCAGCATAAAAAGAAAGAGTATCAATCAATAAAACCATATTCAGAGGGTCATCTTCTACAGCCAAAATACTTAACTCACTCCCAATTTCCTTTTGCTCAGTTGTATATCCTGCATGCTTTTTTTCAGAACTAATTTCATCAAGGGGTAATGTAAAATAAAAAGTAGTACCAACATTTAATTCTGATTCGTACCAAATTTTTCCGCCAAGGTTTTCTACAAGATACCTGGTAATTGATAAGCCCAAACCTGTTCCGCCCGGGTTTTTTATTTTTTTATTCACTATTTGACCAAACCTGCTAAAAATCAAGTCTCTTCTATCTACAGGGATACCTATACCAGTATCCTTAACATAAAATTGTAAATATCCTTTGCCTGTCGAGATATAACCAAATTCAATAAAACCTGATTCAATAAACTTCAATGCATTTCCTAAAAGGTTTATAAATATCTGATTAAACCGAAACGGGTCTGAAAGGATAGCAAAGTCCTCATCCGGTTTAGCCACTTTTAATATAAGGTCAATATTATCCTTTTCGTTGTTCTGTTTTTCATTTTTAAAGGTCATTTTTAACTCTTTCAAAATTTTATTCACAAAACAAGCTTTTTTTTCAATATTAATTTTTCCGGCTTCTATTTTTGATACATCAACAATATCACGGATCAAATTCAAAAGATTATTTGCACTATTTGTAATATATTCACTATACTCACGCCTTTGTATATCAGGTATATTTTTATTGATTAGCAATCGTGAAAACCCCAAAATTGCATTCAAAGGGGTACGAATTTCATGAGACATATTTGCAAGAAAGGCTGATTTCAACTGATCTGCTTCTTCGGCTTTTTCTTTGGCGTTTTTTAATTGCTCTTCTGATATTTTCTGGACAGTGATATCCTGAACAGTACCAAATAGTCTTTCAAATGATTTTTCTTTATTATTAATTGCTGTAGCAACAACTTTTACTGTTACTTTTTTATAATCAGATGGTCGTGTAAAGGTAAATTCAAAGTCAATATCCTCATTCCCAAGAATTACTCGTTCAAACTCCTGTTTTATTTGATTTACCGTATTCGCATCACATAATTCTTTTATAAGTTCAATTACAGAAAGCTTTACACCTTTGTCTAAACCCGTTATTTCGGCAACTTCATCTGACAAAATAATTCTTTTATTTTTATAATTATATTCCCAAAAACCAAGCCTTGCCACTGAAACTGCAATTTGCATTTTGTCTTTCAACTCTGCAAGTTCATTTTTGAGCTTATTTAATATTATTGATTGATCGTTCACAATTATAATAGTTACAAGGATATTACAAAGCTAACGGATTTTAATTGAACTTTAAAAAAAATAAAAATCAGGTTTTGTTTAATTAATTACTAATTTAGCTTTGTTGAATATAATCTGATGTTCTAAATTAATTGATTTATTATGGCTGACCGAATAAACCAATCAGTAGATGAAGAAAATGGTATACGAAAATTTAAAACCAACCCAGTAACATTATCCTTTATAGGCGAAGAAAGTGAACTGGAACATCATTTTTTATTAGAATATGCTGCAAAATCACTTAATCAACTCAGGTTTGCTTTATTCTCTGCTTTAATTATTTACTCTCTTTTTGGAATTTTGGATGTAGCTTTAATACCTGATTTTAAAAACAAATTCTGGACAATCCGGTATTTAATTGTTACACCAGTGCTTCTAGGTTTATTAATATTTAGCTTTTTTGCTAATTTCAAACGTATAATGCAACTTGTATCAGCTATTTTGGTCATTGTTTCTGCTTATGGAATATTGGGAATGATGTGGTTAGCTCCAATTGATTTGAGTAACTTCTATTTCCCAGGAATAATTTTGATATTAATTATGAATTATGGTTTTTTAAAAGAACGATTCATTTGGGCTAGTTCTGCAGGAATTATTGTAGTAGGCTCATTTATTATTTTATCATTCAGCTTGTTTAACACACCCTTTTTATTAAATGTTGTAAATAGTTTTTTCCTTATTTTTGTTAATATTATTGGGATGTTTATTGCTTACAATATGGAACTGAATTCAAGAAAAGAATATTATTCAAAACAACTTCTACAAATTGAACGATCCAAATTAAAAACGCTAAGTGCACGGATGGAAGCTAAGGTAAAAGACAAATCTGCTCAAATTGGTAACCTGAATAAAGAAATTCAAAAAGAAATGGAAAACCTTTCAAAAAAAAATATAGATAGATAATACCTGTAAAAAATTGTAGAGGTTCCAAATAATCAATTACCATTACTATGAAAAAATTATTAATTTTAACTGATTAATTTAAATTTAGCAACCCAGAAAAATTTAAGGTAACAAATTAAAACCAATATGTTATGAAACTATTGAAAAAAATCCTTGTAATTTTATTTTTTGTAATCGTCATAATCTTTATTGGTGGTTATATATTTGTAAACCACATTGCTACAAAAGGGCTTCCTGACTATTCCACAGACATTCAATTAAAAGGACTTAAAGATAAAGTAACTATTTATCGTGATGGTTTTGCCATCCCTCATATTTATGCGCAAAACGACGAAGATTTGTACCGGGCAACGGGTTATGTTCTGGCACAAGATCGTTTATGGCAAATGGATTTTTTGAGACGGGTAACCCAGGGGCGGCTTTCTGAAATTGTTGGTAAAGATTTGCTTGTTGCTGATCAGCTATTAAGATCCCTACGAATACCCGAAAGGTCGGCTAAAATAATTAGCAAATCGAATAAAAAACTTATTAATGCATTAGAAGCATTTGCTGATGGTATTAACCAATATATTGAAAATAACAGGGATAATTTACCACCTGAATTTACTATTTTGGGTTATGAACCTGAAAAGTGGGAAATTGAGCACTCAATTAACCTGATAGGTTATCTGACCTGGGATTTAAGTTCCCCAGCATGGAGTACAGAAATTGTTTTACATAAGATACAGCAAAAAGTAGACTCAATAAAGTTCGCACAATTGTTACCGGATATGGGTTTACAAAAAACATATGTTTACCCTCAAACTGAAACAGATCTTTCTGAAATGGATATGCGGGTTGAATTATTATCACAAAGTAGTAAAATTGAAAAACTTGGCTTTGATATTTTTAGTGGCAGTAACAGTTGGGCAGTAAGCGGTAAAAAAAGCGTGACCGGTAAACCACTATTATCCAACGATATGCACTTAGGTTTTGGTGCACCCGGAATCTGGTATCAGATACATCAACACGTTAAAGGAAGTGTAAATGTAATGGGGGTTTTATTGCCAGGCGCACCATTTGTTATAGTTGGACACAATGATCATATTGCATGGGGAGCAACAAATGTTAGTGTTGATAATATTGACTTTTATATTGAAACCATTAACCCTGAGAATGAGAATCAGTACAAGCTGGATGGTGAATGGAAAGATATGGAAATCCGCAATGAGCAAATCAAAATAAAAGGCGGGGAAGTAGTAGAAAAAACCTTACGCTTTACACATCGGGGACCAATTATCTCAAAGTTTAAAAAGCTGGAAAACAAAGTTGTTTCTATGCGATGGTCAGGTAGTGATTATAGTAATGCCATGCGCTCGGTTTACCTGTTTGACAGGGCAACAAACTGGACTGAGTTTAAAGATGCGCTAAGTTCTTTTATATTTGGTGGCCAAAATATTAATTATGTAGATATTGACGGTAATATTGGCATGTATAATACTGTTGCTATTCCTATTAGAAAGGGTGACCCTAAAATGTTGTTCCCGGGTGAAACTACGGAATATGACTGGAAAGGATATGTACCTTTTGACTCTCTCCCACATGAATATAATCCGGAAAGAGGTTATGTTTCTTCTGCAAATAATAAAACTGTTGGAGATGATTATCCACATTATATAAGCTATTGGTTTGCCCAGCCAAGCCGCATTGACCGTATTCGGGAAATGCTTGAAGCAAAAGATAAGCTTTCAATTGATGATTATAAATCTATGCTCGCAGATAGAACCTCAAAAAAACCTGAAAAGTTTTTACCAAAAATAATTGAGGAACTCGAAAAAGTAGAAAATTTCACGCAGGTACAAGCCGAAGCCTTTGAACTAATTAAAAGTTGGGATTACAATATGACACGGAATAGTCCATCAGCAGCCATTTTTGAATATTTATACATCTGTTTTGTAAAAAATACAGCTATGGATGAATTAGGAAGCAAGCTTTATCATGATTTTCAAGGTAGCAAATCATTAGTTCAGCATTTAGTAACAAATCTAGGCCATAAGCCTTTGAGTCCATGGTTTGACAATATTAATACAACAGATAAAAAAGAGGATTTCTCTGACATTATTGTAAAAAGTTTCATAGATGCAACTGATTCACTGCAAACTAAACTTGGTAAAAACCCAAAATATTGGGAATGGGGAAAAATTCATACCCTGACGCTCCAACATCCATTGGGTACAGTAAATATCCTGAATAAATTCTTCAAACTTAATAAAGGACCATTTCCAGTACCAGGGAGCAATCATACCGTTTCGCCATATGCATTTAGTTTTAATAATCTTTTTAAGGTTAAGCATGGAGCCTCTCAACGTCATATTTTTTCAACTGCAGATTGGAATGAATCATTAACAATTATTCCTACAGGAACAAGCGGTGTACCAGCAAGTGATTTTTACTGTGACCAAACTGGATTATATCTTCAAGATAAATACCATAGCGATTATTTCGATAAAGAAAATATTGAAAAAGTCACTAAATTTAAGATGTTATTATTGCCGTTAGATGGAGATAAGAGTGATTAGAGATTATAGATTGTTCAAAACCACTGAAAATTTATAGAACTAATGATAAATAGTAAGAAACATAAATTATCTTTTCTTTGTGGTTCTTAGTGTCCTTTGTAGTTAAAAATAATAAAACATGAAAACTGAAATAAACATAGACGAAGCCCGTCAAATCTGGAATAAATATTTAACAACTGAGTATTTACAATTTCACACATTGGAAAGTGAGGCAATTATGCGAAAATTAGCTGTTCACTTTAGTAAAGGAGAAGATTTTTGGGGAATAACGGGACTTTTACACGATCTGGACATGGATGTAATTAATGGCGATTATTCTCTACATGGTTACAAAACAGTTGATATTCTTAAAGAAGAAGGTTATGATATCCCTGAAATGTTTAAAGCCATTATTTCACACACCGAAGGGGTTAGTGGAAATGATGCCAAACGCGAAACAGATTTTGAAATTATTCTCTCCGCAGCTGAAAATATTACGGGTATGATTTCTGCTTATGTATTAATGAAGACGGATAAAAAAATTGCCGGTACTAAAGTTAAATCAATTAAAAAGAAGTTGAAGTCAAAAGCATTTGCAGCTTCTGTTAATCGTGAATTTATTTATGATATTGAGAAAACGGGTATTGACCTTGATACTTTTCTTCAAATCTCAATTGATGCTATGACCGAGATTGCTGAGGATATTGGAATGTAATTCAGATAATTGTAGATACCAAATTTTTCCAAAAACGGGAACCACTCCTGAATAAACCCATGGCTCTGGTTTAAATATTCTGAGGAGCTTATAATTGTTTTCTATGTTTTAATTTACAGGTAATTAGTCATTAGCTATTGGTCATTAAAAATAGATGCTAATTATCATCAATTACTAATAACCTGTATTCTAACAACTTGCCAACAATATGCATTGCAGATATTAGAAATATCCCAGACGATCTAAACTAGAGCGAAACCCATAAATACGATTGTATCCTCACCTATGTTAAATCAACAAGGTTTTGATAATCAAACCTGTATTTTTCAGAATCCTTACCAAATGATTCTATTTTGCCATCTACTATTTTGTAGGTACATTTTTCACCGGCAACTGATGAAATCAAAATAGTATATTTTTGATTAATCTCATCAATTAACTCAAGCCCTGCCAAATTCTTATCCTGAGCATAATCTGACAAAGCCACATGACAGGCAGGACAGTATAACTCAACCAACTCGCCTGCAGTAATATGAAAACTTTTATGATTGTACATGGTATAATCACCTACCTGGGAACTCAGCAAAATTAATCCCCACTTACCATCGTTTTTTCTGGTTGATAATATTACATTATTTTCAGGGTTTAAAACCGCTTGACATTTAGGACATATAACCTGGTTCATGACTTTTTATTTTTAGCATTAGGTAACCTCTAAAAACACAAATCTCTGCGTCACTCAAATTTTTGTATTTTTAGAGACACCATTAAGATACTAAATTTTAGTGAAAAAGTCAAGTTTTTTGCTCAAATTATAGCTTGAGGTTTGCTTTATACCATTTACTAACTATGTCTGTAGGTTGATAACGACTGATATAGTTAACTGCCTCTTCTACATTCTCTGCCACATAATATAAGTTTTTATAATCGGACTTTGAAAAATCATTTTGATAATAAACCTCAAATTGTTCCAATAAATTCTTGTAAAAATTATTAGTATTCATTATTACAATAGGTTTTTGATGCACCTCAAGCTGTTTAAGGGTTAAAACCTCCATTAGTTCTTCAAGAGTACCAAAACCTCCTGGTAGTGCAATAAAGGCATCCGAAAGCTCACTTAGCTTTTCTTTTCTCTCCCTCATATCCTTAGTAACAATAAGTTCATCAGCATTATGGCAAGCCAGATCTTTATCGTAAATCAATTGAGGAATAACACCAACAGTCTTTCCTCCCTCTTCTTTTACTTTTCGTGACATAATTCCCATTAACCCAACTTTAGAACCTCCATTAACAAGTATAAAATCCTTATCAACCATTAATTTAGCCAAGTCTCTGGCTACTTTTTTATAATCCTCTGAAATTACATCACTTGATGAACAGAATACACAGATATTTTTTATTTTCATACTATTATCAATCAAAATTTTAAATTAAGAGTGAGATCCAAAATGACAACAGACCTGAAACTTTTTCCTTAAATCTCATCATCATCAAACATTGCTAAACCAATTAATTCAGAGCAACTTAGAAACTATCATCGCTCTAGTTTAGATTGTTTGGGATATTTTAAAAAATCGCCTTGTACATATTTAGCAAGTAATTAGTATACTGGTAATTAGTAATTAAATAAAAGCAACATTCATTTTTAATTACCAATTACTAATTTTTTAGCCTGAGCTAACCGAAGGGCTAATTACTTGATATTTAATATAAAACACTAGAAAATAAGTATCACAGAATATTTAAACCTGAGCCACTATCATATAACAAACTGCACTTTCATTCCTCAATTAACCGAATATTTTTAATTTCATCGCCTACTTCAATTTTATGCACCACTTCCAGTCCCTCAACAACTTTTCCAAACATTGTATAGCGACCATCTAAATGAGGTGTTGGCGAATGGGTAACAAACCATTGACTGGATTCTGTATCTTTTCCTGCTGAAGCCATTCCAAATGATCCTTCCTCATAATAGGAATTATAAAATTCAGACTTTATTGAAAAATCAGGACTTCCCCACCCGTCTCCACGTGGACAACCATCCTGGATAACAAAATTAGGAACTACACGATGTATATGCTTGTTTTTATAAAAATCGCCTTTTATTAATTCTATAATTGCTGCAACAGTAGCCGGATTATCTTCTACATTCAATTGTATCATAAAATTTCCTTTGGATGTAATTATTTCAATCTTTTGATCAGGTTTTATTTTTGTAATTTCATCCCAATTTAGTTTTTTATATTGAATTTCAGGCAGCGTAGCAGTCTCTGTCCCATTAATATAATCAATAGTTTTTTGTAACTCAATGTACGCTTCAATTTGTCTTGGCAATTCACAATTTGATATAGCTTGTGTTAAAAAATCAATGTTTTCATACTCACTTTTTAAATTTAATTCAGGATTTCTTATAGCACCTGAGGCAATTGAAATCATAGCAACATCGCCAGATAAAATTGCATCTTTAAAAATTGTGGCAAATTCATCTTCTAAATCACTATTACCAGTTGCTATAAGCTTTTTATTATACTGTTCAAATTGATTGTGCGTACGCATATTAACCAGAGCTTCGATACCTGATGTTCTTATTATTGGTATTTCAGAAGAAAATACTTCATCCTTAACAAATTCCAGTTTCGATAAATCACCACCCAAAGCTTTTAGCAACCAGGCTTTTTCGTAATTGTTTTGTGATCTCAGATAGTTATTTTTAATTGCTTCACTAAACCTTTCCTTATCATCTGAATATTTAAGGGCTGCTGTCAGCAAGTTTGCAACTACTCTCCAATTATTCATTTTATTTGAATGATTATAATATTCATTCGTATCTGAATTTTGTCCGTTTTGCAAGAAATATTCTGATGCACGTATTGCAACATTTACACTTGAATCATATAAAGCCAGAAAATAAGTTTCATTAACTAATTTATATTCAAATACAGATAATGAACGCAAAGCATTTATCCTTAAACGATAGTCTTCTGATTCATTCAATACAGAGATTAGAAAGTTCTTGCTCTTTACTGATTTATTTTTTCCGGCAGCCAATACTATATTTAATTTTGTATTTATGGCTTTTTCAGGCTTAAAAACAGCAATCAATGTATCAAGTTGTGAAACTGACAATTCAAGTTTCATTCTTGTTAAAGCAATTGAAGCATTATATTTTACGATGCTTGAAACTTTTTTTGAACCCATCAATTTAATTATTTCGTTCAAAGCAGAATTATTAAAAATCCCCCTTATTGAAAACCTTGCTAAGGCAATGGCTTTACCAGAAGAAAAATCGTCATCCTCAGAACCAGCATTTAAATCAATAATACTTTGTAAAGATTTTTCATCACCACATTTGCCAATAGCTTCAAGCATTTGATTTTTCACCAAGTCATTTTTTTCAGTTAATATGTGAGTATACAAAATACCAGCACCACTTGCATGGCCTGTCTGTCCTATAGCAAATGCGGCGGCAATTCTTACCCCGGGTTCTTTATCACTAAGAAGCTCTGAAAGCTTTGTTATAGCCATAGTATCCTGAACAGAACCAAATGCCATAGCCACTGTTTCGCGATATTTTGAAGATTTATTATCTACAAATTTTAATAATCCTTCCGTATTTCGTTCATACCGCAACTCCATGATCTGCTGAATGGTGGTATCCGTAAACTTGTTTATTACCGTTTTATTTTGTAACGAACTGTTGCCATTATTGTTAGCACACGAAATGCTAAAAAAATAAAGAATTCCAATAGAAAATAATATTTTTTTCATGTGATTATATTTTAAGCGTTTTTTCTTTTTCTTAATTTCTCTTTTATTTAGAATACTTATTACTTTAGTGCTTTGTTTGTACCTATCCAACAAATACTTAATCAGCACTGTCCGATTTTGAACATCTGGTGTACAATTTCGTACACTTACATTAAGCATTTACAATGTATTACTTTAATATACTGACACTTATATTATGTGGCATATCCTTTGGATTAATGCTTATAATACCAGGACAAAATACATAAAAAATGAGAGAAATCAATATACCCTTACCAAATATAAATGATGAAGATCATGTAGAAATTGAAATTTCGGTTGGTAAACAGGATCGAAAACATTATTACAGGCTGGAATCTGTTCCCTGGGAAACTGATCTTACTAGAAGCAAATCAATAAAAAAGGAGCTAAGTTCTTCTGAACGAGTAGAAAAATTAAAAAAAGCAATTGAAAGTTACGATAAAAGCTGGGAATTAATTCAAATTTTTGCACCTTTGGAAAAATCCTTAAATATACATATACTTTACAGAAAAAAACTCAATAAATAACTATGCTGAAAACAAAAGATCTTGTAAAAATTTTCAGAAGTGACGAAGTTGAAACCTCAGCTTTAAATAAAGTAAACCTTAATATTTCTGAAGGCGAATTTGTTGCAATTATGGGACCTTCAGGTTGCGGTAAATCAACTTTACTTAATATTCTCGGACTATTAGATAACCCCACATCTGGAGAAATTCATTTTAAGGGAATTAATGTATCCAGATTTTCTGAAAGACAAAGAACCAGGCTTAGAAAAGAGAATGTGGGTTTTGTTTTTCAAAGTTTTAATTTAATTGATGAACTTTCAGTTTATGAAAATGTAGAACTACCTCTTTTATATTTAAAATATTCACCATCAGAAAGAAAGGAAAAAGTAATGGAAGTGTTGGAATACATGCAAATTGCTCACAGGAAAAGGCATTTTCCTCAACAGCTTTCAGGTGGACAGCAGCAACGCATTGCTGTTGCAAGAGCTGTGGTTACAAAACCCAAATTAATATTAGCCGACGAACCAACGGGTAATCTTGATTCTGTTAATGGTGAGGAAGTAATGAACCTTTTAGCCCAGCTCAATAATAACGGAACAACAATTATTATGGTTACACATTCACCCATTGATGCAGATAAAGCTCATAGAATTATCCAATTATTCGATGGTCATATCGTAACTGAAAATATTAAATCAATATAAGAATTATATTTAAAATGCTGAAGAATTTTTTAAAAATTGCTTTCAGAAATCTGCTAAGGCACAAATTCTTTTCATTAGCTAATATAATCAGCTTTTCAATTGGTCTGGCATCGCTAACATTAGTTAGTTTATATGTATTTGATGAATTTTCTTTTGATACTTTTCAATCTAAATCCAAACAAACTTACAGGCTTGCAACTATTTATAATAAGGATAGTACTTTATTGGAATCTGCGCTTACACCATTTCCACTGGCCCAAAGTCTACAAAAAGATTACCCAGGGCTGATAGAAAATCATTTTCGCCTCTTTAATTTTCAAAATCCCTCAATATTAATAGAATACAAAAAAAAACATTATAATGAGAAGAATTTTTTCATAACAGATTCAGCTATTTTTGATGCTTTTGATTTTGAATTTATTACAGGTGGAGCTAATTTTAATGATATTAAAACCGCTGTAATTTCTGAATCAATAAAGAAAAAGTATTTTGGACATTTTAATCCCATAGGTAAAGAATTATTAATTGATGGTGTTCCAGTTAAAGTAGTTGGAGTTTATAAAGATTTGCCAGGAAATAGTCATGTAAAATTAGATATTCTTGTCTCATTTGAAACATTGGAATATATGATTGGTTATGTCCCTGATTCATGGTTGTGGAACTCCTGTTGGACCTATATTGTGCTAGAACAGGAAAAAACACAAATTGACCTGGAATCGAAATTTTCAGAATTTATTCAAAATCATTATGATAAGCTTATAAAAGATAATTCATTGCTATTTCTGCAACCCTTACAGGAAATACACCTAAACTCTTCCCTGGAATATGAAATAAAGCCAAATAACAGAAAATTATACTTATTTATCTTACTGGGAATTGCAGGGTTTTTATTACTGGTTTCAATAATTAATTTTTTAAATTTAAGAACTACCGACTCATTAACAAGGGTAAAAGAAAGCGGTATAAGAAAAGTACTGGGTTCAAATAAACCTCAACTTATAACCCAATTTATCATTGAGTCAATGATTCTTAGTTTCGCAGCCCTGGTGATAGCATTTTTTATAGTTGAAGCATTTTTACCCGTTCTAAACCATCTTACGGATAAAAACATAACATTTAACCATATTTTTAACAATCACATTTTCACCTTCATATTGTGGGTGGTTATTCTTACCGGGTTAATTGTTGGAATAAATGCAGGGCTGTTTGCATCTTCATGCCCGGCAGTACATGCGATAAGATTTAAAAAAGGGTTTTTACATAAAAAATGGCTATCAGGAAGATTTCTTATATTGACCCAATATACCTTAGCATTAATTTTACTAATTATGGTACTTGTTAATTTTAAACAACTCCATTATTTGAAAAATACTGATTTGGGATTTGAAGTAAGAAATACAGTTATTTTACCTGTTATCAATACCCCAATAACAGAAAAATATCCTGATTTTAAAAACTATCTACTTGCCAGTAAACGAGTGGAAAACGTAACCGCATTAGATAATATTATTGGGAACAGGATTTATCACCAAAGATATTTTTATAAAAGGAATAATAATAAAAAGGTAGAGTTTTTTCCTCTGTTAACTGTCCGTCATGATTTTTTAAAAACATTTAACATTAAATTATTAGCAGGTTCAGATTTTAGCAAAGGAAATACCGAAAAAATCGAAACTGCCAAAAACGAACTAATAATTAACGAGACACTTTCAAAATTAATAGGCTTTGAATCGGTTAAAGATGCCATTAATCAACCTTTGACCACTTATAAGGGACAAGAACGAATTGTTGGAGTTATTAAGGATTTTAATACACGTTCATTACACAAGCCTGTTAGTCCACTGATTATAAAAATAGTAGACAATGAAGATTATTTGAGTGAATATACAAAATATGTGGCAGTCAAGTTTAAAAAAGTTGGAAAAAATGATTTAAAATATCTATTCATGATTTGGAAAAAATTTGCTCCCAACCACCCTTTTGAATATGGCACATTAAATAGCATTTTAGATAGGCAATATAAAAATGAAGACATTTTAAATTATTTTCTATGGCTATTCTCAGCTTTACTAATAATCATTAGTTCTATAGGCATTTGGGCATTAACATCTTTTTTTTCAATACAAAGGACAAAAGAAATTGGTATTAGAAAGGCAATTGGTGCAATGGAACAAGATATTTTAATATTATTTACAAAAGATTTCATAGGAACCATAATTGCTGCAAATATAATTGCATGGCCGATTGCCTATTTTATCTTAAAGAAATGGCTAACAGTTTTTGCCTACCGAACAAACATTGATTTATGGATTTTTGTTCTAGCCACTTTTTTCATGCTGTTTCTGACATTCTCAATAATATGGTTTTATGCTTTGAAAACATCATCATCAAACCCAGTTGATGCACTTAGGGATGAATAATAATTGGTTATTAGAAATTAGTAACTGGAAATTAATAATTAGGGATCAAACTGCCAATCAAACTAATGAGTAATAACTATTGAACTAAAAATTATAGCTAACTCAAACCACTACTTACATCAAGTGTTAAGTCAATTATAATATTTCGAGCGGTCTGACAGGTTCACATAAGTTTAGCTTACCCGAAACTTAAAGCCCACCTGACACTGGCACCTGCTCAACCCAATAAAAAAACTTGTCCGTTATCGAACACTCGATGTTGCAAAATCGTTCAAAAAACAAATGAACAACAAGAAACAAAACCATTTTAACAAGCTGTTTATTTGCTACTTACAACTTCTGGCACAAATCATGATTAGATTATTGTGAAGGAATAAAATTAAAAAAATAAACTATAGAGCTATGAAGACAATTACTATAAACAGAAAGTCAGATTACAGCAGAATTACACTACTAATTATTGCTGTATTTTTATCATTAAGCATGGTAATGGGGCAGGAAAAAGATCTTAGTCAGGTAATAAAAGACTGCAACACCACAAAATCGACCAGTATTCAAAATTACATTTTTGTTGCTTATAATTTAAATAGTGAATACATAGCAATTGAAACTGAACCTTCGGTTAAAATTGAAAATTGGATGTTCGATATAAACCTTTGGGTAAAAGACCAAATTCAAGATGAAGCTGAAATTGAAGATTGGATGATGAATTCAAATTTGTGGAATAATACAATAAAAGATGATGATGAAGCTGAGTTGAAAATTGAGGGCTGGATGCTAAACACAGATTTATGGGATAATGATTTATCTGAAAATGAGCTTGAAATTGAAAATTGGATGATGAATTCAAACCTTTGGCAAAAAAGTGTATCTGTACAAAATGATCTGGAAAACCAGCTTAAAATTGAATCATGGATGTTAGCAACAGATTATTGGCAAATTAGTTATAACATACTATAACACATTTAAAAGAAACTAATTAATGTTATGACATTATAAACAAAAAAAATCTCGAGTTTATAGTATTCCCATTACAAATGAACATAATGAGTTCGAATATTGACAGTACTTCAAATAGTGTAGTACTGTCATTTTTGTTATGACTCTAGCGAAAATATCCTTAATTTTACCACATCATTAATTAGAATATTTCACATGCTAAAAGGTCAATCATCTAAAGTATTTGACGAGGCAGTAAGCGAATTTTCAAGCTTACCAGGAATTGGCAAAAGAACTGCTATTAGGTTAGTTTTGCACATCCTCAAACAAAACCCCGACAGTATTTCACAATTTGGTAACTCTATAATTTCACTCTCTACAAAAATAAAACATTGCCGTATTTGCCATAATATTTCAGATACCGAAGTATGTTCCATTTGTGATAATAAATCAAGGAATAGTTCAATAATATGTGTTGTTGAAAACATTAAAGATATTGTTGCTATTGAAAATACTCAACAGTTTAACGGCAAATATCATATCCTGGGGGGTATACTTTCACCAATGGAAGGTATTGGTCCTTCGGATTTAAACATTGAAAGTTTGGAAAACCGAATACAAAAAGATAATATAAATGAAATAATTCTTGCCCTAAGCCCAACAATGGAAGGTGATACAACAAACTTTTTCCTATACAAAAGACTGAATAAATTTGATCTTAAACTTAGTATTATTGCCCGGGGTATAGCCTTTGGTGATGAACTTGAGTATACAGATGAAATAACACTGGGTAGGTCAATAATTAACAGAAAAACATTTGACGGAAAATCCTTTTAATCCTGATAACCAAGTTAGACCAAATAAAAAGCAAAAACTATTAGATAAATCTATCTAAAAATATAAAATTGTAACATTACAGACTACGAGAAGTCAGAATGTCAAAATTTTCTGACAATGACTATTAAATGACGTAATATTCAAAACAGGAATAGTATCAAAAATTCTTATAGAAATAGTACTACAGGGTTTTCGTTCAAATACTATTTCCATTCATTTTAATTTTATAACATGTTATCAAACTTAACATGTTATAAAACATTGTTGGGTATTTTTACTATATTTGTAGATAATAAAGCTTTTTCAATCCAATTTTAACATTTAATAATGAAAAACTCCCAGACTTCGCCTCATTTAAAAGAAGCATCAGATAATTATTTAAAAGAACCAACAGAAGAAATTAAGGAATTACAACATATTTATTATGAATATTTTGACGAAGAATACACCCGAGGATTATTTTATTGCTTAAAACCAATAAGTGAGTATTGGTTTCGATCAGAATTTATTGGTTTTGAGAATTATCCAGAAAGGAATAATCCTGACCGACCACTTGTATTTATCTGTAACCACTCTGGTATGGCATTTCCATGGGATGCAATTGTACTGGGCTATGAAATAAATAAACACTTTAATTTTAACAACAGCGCCATCAGAGCCCTTGCATCACCCATGTTATCAACATCGGCATTAATGAACCCATTTACATTAGATAAAATGTGGAAAAGAGCAGGTGGAATTGATGCTACTTTCAAGAATTTTGAAGCAATGATGTATTATAACGATCAGAACCTTCTTATGTACCCTGAAGGCGTTCCGGGCATTGGCAAAGGATTTAATAAAAAGTATCAATTGCAGGAATTTAAAACCTCATTTATAAGGATGAGCGTAAAATATAAAACTGATATTGTAGGCATATCAACAGTAAACGGTGAATATATTAATCCTTATGCTTACAGTTCACTTTTTGTTAATCGTCTGGTAAATAAAATTGGCATCCCTTTTTTACCAATTGGCATAATAACACCTTTCATTTTGATACAACCATGGCTTTTTTATTTTGGTTTTCCTGCAAAACTCAGATTTGTTCTGGGTAAAAGATATAAACCTTATGAAATGATTGACAAACCATACGATGAAATAAGCCAAGATGAATTTAAAACCCTTGCAGCAAAAATAAGAGATTATATGCAGGAAGATTTAAATAAGGCAGTGGAAGTTTATGGTAAACATCCCTTTAACTGGAAAGATTTTTTTAAAACCTTCTTTAAAAATTTTCGAAAAATACACAAATTTTTACCGACAAGCTGGTCAATTTTATTTATTGATTTTCATAACGAATTTATTGAAAAAGGCAACAAAACCTATAGACAAAAAACAGGCTTTTTTAAAATTATCTGGCTAATGATTAAAAACCCTATTACATTTGCCTATTTTATACCCATTCTTGGTTGGATTCCAATTGCAGTAAAAGGATATAGACAAAATACAATACGTAAAACAAAAGCTATATATTAAATAAAGCGACACTTTAATTTATTTTTATGTCTTTATTTTTGTATTTTTATAGCTGATAAATTAACACAGAACATAAGTTGTAAACTGTAAATTAACTTATGAGTGTCTTAAAAAAGAATCACAAATGCATGATAGAACTATAGAAAATAATGAGAAGTAAGTAAACTTCTATATGCTTACGTTTTTTTTTACATTGTTGATTTTTGTGGTCTCTGAAACTAACTGTAAAATGCCATCAAAAAAACATGAAGCTATAAAAAAGATGTTAAATATTGCTGCTAATTCATTAAAGGACAGTAATAATTTACCTCATCTGCATCACATGAGGCACCTTGTAGAGTTAGGCACTTTTTTTTACTTATTACCATGGGGAGTGCACATAAAGAAAGTAATGGTAGATAATAAAATTTATGGCGAAGTAATTATACCTACCACTTCTGACAGAAAAAAAGTAATGCTCTATTTTCATGGTGGTGGATATACTATTGGTTCTTCACATTCTCATCGCTCACTCGTAGGGAAAATAGCAAAAAAGTCAGGAATTATTGCCCTTTTAATAGAATATCGTAAGGCCCCGGAACATTCTTTCCCTGCAGCATTGGAAGATTCCATTGCAAGTTATAAACGTTTAATATATGAACGGGGAAAACTACCGGAGCATATTATTTTTGCAGGAGATTCTGCTGGTGGAGGTTTAGTATTTGCTACACTTCTAAAAATTAAAGAAGAAGGACTTCCAATGCCTGCGGGTGCAATTGGCATATCACCCTGGGTCGATTTGACTAATTCAGGCGAATCAATTATCAATAATCAACATGAAGACCCTTTAGTCGATATAAAAAAAATGAACGAATGGGCAAAAATGTATGCTGGCGCTTTTGACTTTAAAAACCCTTATATTTCGCCATTGTATGGAGATTTGTCTGGCTTACCACCTATTCTGGTTCAGACAAGTGATGCAGAAATGTTATATAGTGATGCTATGCGTTTAGCCAAAAAAGCTAAAGAAGCAGACGTTGATATTACCTTTCAAAGCTGGGAAGGGTTAATTCACTGGTGGCAAATATTTCAAAGAGTTATCCCTGAAGCAGGTGAAGCACTTGATAAAATTAGTGAATTTATACGTTTAGCCCTTGATTCAAAACCTGGCAAGTTAAATTAAATTTTAGCTTTTTACGTAAATTTAATTATTTTTTTTAATAGAAATGCTCTAGAACACAAGCGATTTGTTGACAATTTGCCTTAAAAATGTTATGTTTGCATAATAAATTAATATTAACATAAAAACTTGAAATTATGGAAAACCTTGAAGAATTATTCAAAAAATTTGTTTACACCGGGGTTGGCTTAGTCTCTTTAACAAAAGACAGATTGCAAAAGACAATTGATGAATTAATTAAAGAAGACAAAATTACCGATAAGGACGGGGAAAAAATAGTAACAGATTTCTTTAAGAATACGGAATCGAAGAAAAATGAATTAGAAGATCAACTGAAGAAAGTAGTTGACAAAGCCGTTTCAAAATTCAAATTTGCTAATTCTTCAAGTATTGAAGAACTTACCAATAGGGTGAAAGTTCTTGAACAACTTCTAAAAAATGAAAAATAATAGATTATTTTAATCATTTAAATCATATATTATGGAAGACTTTTTTAAAAAATTTATTTACACAGGGGTTGGTTGGATATCAGTAACAACTGAAAGGTTTAAAAAAACAATTGATGGTTTTATTAGCGATGGTAAGATTTCAGAACCAGAAGGAAAAAAAATTGTTGATGATTTTCTAAAAAATACGGAAACCAAAAAGGATGAAATTGAAACCCAATTTGGAAGTGTAGTAGATAAAATTATTAAATCATTTAGTTTTGCCACAACAGCCGAAGTTGAATCATTAGAGAAAAAAATCGCTGAACTTGAGGCCATTGTAGCAAAAAAAGAAACTACACAAAAAACGGCAACAACAACAAAACTCAAAACAGCAGCAAAGCCAAAAACAACAAAAAAAACAACCAAGAAATAACAAGCTGGCAGTAGGTAGTCATCAAACAATGGATAGTCTCTACCGGCTGAGAACCGGAGACTGAAAATACCAAACTAAAACATTGAAAAACAAGTTGTTACAACAGTATGGTATAATTAATTATCGTTTGGGTATTACAGGCAGTAGATGTAAAGGTGTTTGAAAGTTTGTTCTTTCAAACACTGATATTTTGTGCTTTATCTTTAAATATCCTATCTTTATTCACTCTATAATTATAGCTAAATTAAAAACAATTAGTTAATCAAAATAAGATATTAAGACCCTTTAGCTTGCACCACTATAATGCAAATTACTCAGACAGTAAAAAATATCACACGCCTAAGCCAGGTAATTAATATTCTTTTGAAATACAGTTTCGAGGATATTATTTCAAATACCGGCTTAAAAAGGTTTGTTTCAACAAAACGGCAAATTTCCTGGAAAAGACAAGATAAATCAGTTTTTGAGTATACTCGCTGGGAAAGAATCCGAATGGTAATTGAGGAACTTGGACCATCATTCATAAAATTAGCCCAGCTTTTAAGTAACAGGCCGGATATACTACCTGAACAACTGATTCATGAGTTTTCAAAATTGCAAAGCCAGGTTCCACCTTTTGATTTGGAACAAGCAAAAAAAATAGTTGAAGAGGAAACAGGCAAAACCATAAATGAAATTTTCACCTATTTCGACACAAAAACTATTGGCTCAGCATCAATTGGCCAGGCATATCGTGCAAGGTTAAAAAATGGTATTGATGTTGTTGTAAAAGTACAAAGACCTGATGCATACGCTAAAGTAACTACTGATATTGCCCTCCTTAAGGATTTTATAAGGTTTACCGAAAACTATTTTAAAAATTTAGGTATCCTGAATCCAAAAGAAATTGTTGAAGTTTTTGAAAAAACATTGCTTAATGAACTGGATTATAAAATTGAAGCAAGAAACATTCAACATTTTAAACAAATTTCTAAAAACGAAAAAAGAATTCATATCCCGGTTTTATATAAGAAGTATTCAACTTCTAAAATACTGATAACCGAATTTATTAGTGGATGCAAAATAACAGACATTGAACAAATAAAAGCCTGGGGTATAGACGCAACAAAACTCATCAAAACAGGTCTGGAAGTATATTTCAGCCAAATATTTGAGTATGGTTTCTTCCATGCTGATCCACACCCTGGAAATATTTTGGTGCGCCCGGATGGTAAAATTAGCCTCATCGATTTTGGAATGGTTGGGAAATTAACAAATAGAGAAAAATATGATTTTTCTTCATTCTTTATTGCTATGGCCAATCAACAACCAAAAATAATGGCAAACCACATGCAAAGGCTGGCTGTAAATTCAGAAATTCAGAATATAAGTCTATTGGAAAGAGACCTTGAAATACTTGTAGATGAATTTGTTACCTACGATTTTGAAAATCGAAATTTAGATGAGCTGACAAGTCGGTTACGAAAAATTGTATTCGATTATAAAATGTCCATCCCTGGTACTATTTTCCTTCTTTTTAGGACATTGGCAATATTAGAAGGAATAGGAAGGATCGTTGACCCTGATATGAAAATTGTAGAAGTAGTAAGACCTTATGGCTTTAAATTATTCAGGGAACAATATTCACCGAAAAATTTGAATTACGAATTTCAATATACACTTTCAAATATCATTTCACTACTATACAGTTCTCCCCTTGATTTAAAATTTATCTTAAAAAAAATTAAAAGTGGCAAGATTTATTCTCACATTGAAATTCATGGCCTTGAAAATTTCCTAAGAAGAATTGATATTAACACAAACAAGTTTGTTTTAACATTCCTTTTTGCAGCTTCACTCATCAGCGGTGCCCTAATGATTAATATCCCGCCTGCAAGAATGACTTCCTTTTTTGGTATTCCTTGGATAAGTTTAATTAGTTTTATCTTTTCTGCAATTTTTGGCTTTGTACTAGTTATATACCTAATCAGAAACCGTAATCCCAAGAACAATAACTAACTCTCAAACACATTCACATATTTTGATATGTATATTTTTGTTACAATCTTTTTTTTCCTATATTTGGTAAATTATCAATAACCTAATACTAAATTTATATTATGGAAATAAGAAGAACCTTTGATATTGTTGATCAACTTGTTGAAAAATACAACAAAGACGTTGCATTATCAGTTAAAAGAAATGGAAAATGGGACAATTTCAGCACAACTGAATACAAAGAAAATGTTGACAATTTTAGTTATGGATTGCTGGCATTGGGCTTTAAGAAAGGTGATAAAATAGCAACTGTTTCAAATAACAGACCAGAATGGAATTTTATTGATATGGGCATGGGACAAATAGGTGCAGTGCACGTTCCAATATATCCAAATATTGGACCTGATGAATACCGCCACATATTAAAGCATTCAGATGCAAAAATAATGATTGTTTCATCAGATGAGGCTTACGAAAAATTAAAGCCTCTGGTTGAAGAAACGCCTACCATTGAAAAATTATACACTTTTAATGAAGTAGAAGATGCAGCAAATTGGTCAGAAATCTTAGAATTAGGAAAAAACAATAAAGAAAAACTTGAAGCTGAATTACAAAAAATTAAAGATTCGGTTGAACCAACTGATTTATTCTCTATAATTTACACTTCAGGAACTACCGGCTTACCAAAAGGTGTTATGCTCAGCCATAACAATTTCATTAGTAATGTTATGGGAACAAGGGATATCTTACCTTTAAAATCGGATGAAAGAGTTCTTAGTTTTCTTCCGCTTTGCCATGTTCTGGAGCGTATGGTTAACTATTTATTTCAATATAACGGTTGCTCGATTTATTATGCAGAAAGTATTGAAACAGTTGGTGAAAACCTGAAAGAAGTTAAACCTCATGGTATGACGGCAGTACCTCGGGTTATCGAAAAATTATATGATAAAATCATTTTAAAAGGGAAAGAGTTAACAGGTATTAAAAAGTCACTGTTTTTCTGGGCTGTAGATCTTGGATTAAAATATGAAACGAATAACGCAAACGGATGGTTTTATGGAAAACAACTTGGCCTGGCCAACAAATTAATATTTGCTAAATGGCGTGAAGCGCTTGGTGGAAACATTAAAGTACTTATATCAGGTGGAGCAGCCCTGCAACCAAGGCTGGCAAGGGTTTTTCATGCTGCCGGCATTCCTGTTCAGGAAGGGTATGGATTAACAGAAACTTCACCGGTTATTTCTGTTAATGAAACAAAATACCCTGGGTTAAGATTTGGAACTGTAGGGCCTATTCTTAAAAACGTAGAAGTAAAAATAGCCGAAGATGGTGAAATATTAATGAAAGGCCCAAACCTGATGTTGGGATATTACAAAGATACTGAAAGAACAAAAGAAGTTATTGATGAAAATGGGTGGTTTCATACAGGTGATATTGGAAAAATTCATGATCTCAATATTTTACAAATAACCGATAGAAAAAAAGAAATATTTAAACTTTCTACAGGTAAATATGTTGCACCCCAGGTAGTTGAAAATAAATTTAAAGAATCGAACTTTATTGAGCAAATAATGGTTGTTGGTGCTGGTGAGAAATATGCTGCTGCGATACTATGCCCTGCTTTTGAATATTTACACGATTGGTGTTCCATACATAATATCAAATACCGTGATAACAAAGACTTAGTTCAAATTCCAAAAGTCCTTGAACGATTCCAACAGGAAGTTGATGAACTAAATGAGAGTTTAGGAAGACATGAGCAACTTAAAAAGTTTGAAATTACTTGTCAGGAATGGTTACCCGATACAGGTGAATTATCACCTACTTTAAAAGTAAAAAGGCGCTTCCTTAAAGAAAAATATAAAATTAAACTTGAAAGGATGTATGGTTATACTGAGGATTCAGGTCATGTTGGGACACCTTCAAACGTCGGTAATGAATAATGATTATTATTGAATAATAATCATTAATGCTGAATAAATGGGCTATTCACTTTTAAAGTGGGTAGTCTTTTTTATTTTTTTTACCTTTGCACATTTGTTAAAATAAACATTCAATTTGTACAATGAGTATAACATTATTTATAATAATATTAACAAGTTTAGTTTCAATTGCTGGTTTCAGGAACAGGGAGATTTTTGATAAATTAAAGTTAAACCCTTATATGATCTTTCATAGAAAGGAGTTTTTCAGGGTAATTTCCCATGCCGTTTTACATGCAGACTGGACACACTTAGGTTTTAACATGTTCACCCTTTTCTTTTTCGGAAGGTCAGCTGAAATGTATTTCAATCACTTTTTTGAACATGGAAAACTCATGTTTGTCCTGCTCTATATCATTGGTATAGTAGTTTCTGCCATCCCTTCAATAATAAAACATAAAAATAATCATTGGTACAATTCAATTGGTGCCTCTGGTGCAGTTGCAGCAGTCCTCTTTGCCAGCATATTTTTTGATCCCAGGATGAGTATTTATATTTTTTTAATTCCTATTCCTATTCCGGGATTTGTTTTTGGAATTGCATACCTGGTATACTCACAGTACATGAGTAAAAAGAATACAGATAATATAAATCATGAAGCTCATATTACGGGTGCTATTTTCGGTTTTCTATTTCCTTTGATTATAAACCCTGACTTGTTTAATACTTTCTGGAACGGACTTTTGAATGGATGATAATGATTGTTGATTAACTATTAACAAGGATAGTAATCAATATACAATAATAAATTTTAGATAATGAACAAAGCAGTATTCTTAGATCGGGATGGGGTTATTAACTCAAATGCTAATCATTATTATGTTTATAAAGCAGATGATTTCAAATTAAATCAAGGAGTAATAGAAACATTAAATTTGCTTATAAAAAAGGGTTATTTATTGATTATTATTTCAAACCAAGGTGGTGTATCAAAAAATAAATACTCTAAGGCAGATATAGAAAAACTTAACGAGCACATTAATTCACTTTTTACCCGGTCAAATATTAAAATTTCAGAAAGTTATTATTGTCCCCACCACTCCGACATTGAAAACTGTATTTGTAGAAAACCTGATTCATTAATGATTGAAAAAGCAATTTCCAGATTCAATATTAGCATTCCAGATTCATTTATGATTGGTGATTCGGAAAGAGATATAGAAGCTGCTGAAAAATTGGGAATTAAAGGAATTAAAGTTAAAGCAAACAGCAATTTATTTGAAGAAATTACCAATAGTGATTATTCTTTTTTAGTAGACAGGAATTAAGTTGTGTTAAAGGAAACGGAAATGAAAGAATCAAAATACATAAGTTATAACGGAAAGATTATCCTAACAGAAGAATTTAAACTTGAATTTAATAACAGGGCATTTCAATATGGTGATGGACTATTTGAAACTATGCATGCACTTGGTTCAGAGGTTCAATTCTTTTATGAACATATGGAACGCCTGATAAGTAGCATGAAGATACTAAAAATGGAAGTTCCTGTACGATTTAGTATTGACACCTTAGGCTTACAAAAAGAAATCACTAAACTATTAACTAAAAATAGGATTTATAAAGGTGGCCGCGTACGTATGACTGTCTTTAGGCAATGTGGAGGTTTTTATAGTCCTGAAACTAACGAGATAAACTATTTGATTCGAACAGAACATCTGAAACAGGATCAATATGTTTTAAATACCAAAGGTTTCAATATTGATATTTTTGAAGAAATTCAAAAGCCAGCTAACATATTATCAGGCTTAAAAACAACCAGTTCCATTTTATACGTTATGGCTGGTATTTTTAAATCAGACAACAAGTTGGATGAATGTTTGATAATCAATGAAAAAGGAAATATTGTAGAAGGAATAAGTTCCAATATTTTTATTGTTAAAGAGAAAAATATTTATACGCCCTCTTTAAAAAGTGGCTGTCTTGACGGAATTATGCGAAAAAAAATAATAGATATTGCTAAAAAAGAAAAGTTTACTGTTTTTGATGATGTTCCAATAAAATTATCAGATATAATGGCTGCGGATGAACTGTTTTTTACAAATGCTATAACTGGCATAAGGTGGGTGTTAAGTTTTAAACAAAGAAGATTTTATAATAAAATAGCCAAACAATTGAATCAAAAGCTAAACGAGACGGTTTTTTCAGATAATAAAATAATATCAACATTAAAAGAATAATAATCCTACCTAATCTCAATTTCTTTAAGTAAAATAACGTCATTAGCATTTTTTGAAACTAGAAGTTGATATTTGCCCGGTTCAACTACATATTTTTTTTCATTAATATCCCAAAGTGCCATTTCTTTAACCGGAACAGAAATTTCAATTGTTTTATTTTCTCCTTTCTTTATACTCAATCTATTAAATCGGATTAAAGATTTAATAGGTTTATTTAGCTGACTATTAACTGATTTGTAATAAACCTGAATAACGTCATCACCATCAAAACCTCCAGTGTTCTCAACTGATAAAGAAAGTTGTATAATTTCATCCTGATTATAAATTTCTTTATTCGTTTTGAAATTTTTAAAATCAAAAGTTGTATAACTTAAGCCATAACCAAAAGGAAATAAAGTTTCTCCCTGAAAAAAACGATAGGTTCTTCCCTGCATATTATAATCATCAAAAGCTGGTAAATCATCAACTGATTTGTAAAAAGTAACAGGTAATCTGCCAGAAGGATTTACATCTCCAAAAATTATATCTGCCACTGCTTTACCACCTTGTTCACCAGGATACCAGGCAAACAACACAGCATCAGCCAAATTAAGTATTTCAGGAATAGCGATGGCACTTCCACCTGTTATAACCACAATAAGAGGCTTATCACCTATTTTTTCCCTTAAAAGACGTATGAATTCTATTTGGTTTCTTGGTAATTTTATTGAAATACGGTCACCACCATTATTGTTTAACATAGCATCACCATCTTCACCTTCCAAAAGATAATTCATACCCAGTGAAGCAACCACAACATCAGACATACCTGCCTGCCAAAAACCATTAAAAACACTATCTGTATTCAATAAACACCCCTGACTATAATTTACAACTGTTCCTTCATCAACTTTCCCCATAATGCCTTCAAGAATTGTTACCATATTAGCTGAGAAACCATTATAATTACCAACTAAAGCCTTAACATCCATGGCTGTAGGTCCGGTCACAAAAAGTTTTTTCAGCTCTTTTCTGCCCAAAGGTAAAATCCCATTATTTTTTAATAAAACCACAGATTTTGCAGCCGCTTCATAGGCCAACTGTTTATGTTTTTCAGAATTAACCACATTAACTGATAGTTTTGAGAAAGAAACCCTATCATCAGGGTCAAATAAACCTAATTTAAAACGAGTTAACAGCAATGGTTTCAGTGCCTGATCAATTTCTATTTCATCAATTAAATCTTTTTCAACTGCTTCGGGCAAATACTTATACAAATAACCGCAGTTTAGGTTTACACCTGATTTTAATGCTACTACAGCTGCATTTATTTTATCTTCTTCAATTTTGTGCCTTGCCCAAATATCATCCAAAGCCCAGCAATCTGAAACAACATGCCCTTCAAAACCCCATTCCTGTCGTAAAAGACTATCCAAAAGAAATGGACTTCCACAACAAGCTTCATCATAAAGACGGTTATAAGCACACATTACAGATTCAACCCCGGCATCTATCAAAACTTTAAAAGCGGGTAAGTAGGTATCATAAAAATCATCCTGTTTTGGTAAAGCATTAAAATGATGCCTGCTTTTTTCCGGCCCACTATGTACGGCAAAATGTTTTGCCCCGGCTGAGACTTTCAAGTATTTTTCATTATCGCCCTGCAGGCCTTTGACAAATTCGCTTCCCAACACACCTGTCAGGTATGGATCCTCACCATAGGTTTCTTGTCCCCTGCCCCATCTGGGATCTCGAAAAATATTCACATTGGGTGACCAAAAGGACAAGCCAGTATATTGGGCGAAATTCCCTTTCCTAACGGCTTCATGATGTTTTGCCCTGGCCTCGTCAGAAATAACTTCAGCTACTTTGTTTATAAGTTTCTCATCAAAAGTAGCCCCCAATCCAATTGCCTGTGGAAAAACAGTTGCCTTTCCTGCACGTGCCACACCATGCAAACATTCGTTCCACCAGTTATATTCCTGAATACCTAAACGCTCAATAGCCGGGCTATTATAGAGCATAAGCGAAGCTTTTTCTTCAAGTGTTAATTGAGAAATCAGATTGTCAACTCTTTGTTCAAAAGGCAATTCCGGATTTTGAAATAAATAACTGTACTCAACTTTTTGATTGCAATTTAAAAATATGAGTATGAATGCAAGTGGTAATAATTTTTTCATCTTAGTACTATTTTAGTGAGCCCAAGTTACTAAAATTGTGAAAAGCCGATAATGTGGTTTAAAATAAATCTTCAATATAATCCTTTTTAAAAACCAACCTTTTGCTCATTAGTACCTCAAGATAATTTAAAAAAGTGGATTAAATTGAAAATTTGGCGGGGATTATTATTTGTTCCGAACTTCCAGTTTACAATTTTGCCTGCATGATTTTTTAGCTTTTTAGGTTTCGTTTTCCTTTACATTTTTATTCCTTTTTCTCCTTCTTGTTTAAGAATATTGTTAATTAATTTAATAGCAAAATATCGTTCATTTTTTAGCCAAGTTTCAAATGTCGGCCTTAACTCTTTGATGAATCCTTTATGCTTCGCTTTAATCAATAGTCCAATTGTCCCAATGCAATTTAAATCAAATGATTCTGCAATATTTTTAATACGTGTTTTTTTACTTCAGTTAATAAAGTTTTATCAAATTCAGGATTATCATAAGACAGAAGCTCTTCCCACACATCATTAGCAATGTAATATTCTCCGAATACTTTTTCAATCAAATCGATTCTCCCAACTATTCCCAGAGAAATTAATGGACCTGTGTCAGCAATTATTAATTTCATTTACAAATTTCTTAATTTATTGAAATCTGAGTTTATTTGGTCAATATTTATGCTTGATAAAGGGATTTTGTTTTAAGCTAATGACTTTTCAAATTCATAACGTGTTAATCCTGATAATTGAATAGCTTTTCCTATTGTTAATTTCCCCTCTTGAAAAAGCATTATGGCAATTGCTACTTGAAAATGAGATTTTAATTCTTGTTCAGATTCATTCAAAGTAATCATCAAATTGTGAGGTATATTAACAGGTATAGTTATATTCTTCATAGCTTCAATTTCTTTATTCAAAGATACAGGTATGTTTTTCATTCTCGTTTTTTAATATAGTTCTTGAAGTTAGTAATACAACTTCCCAGACATTACTCTGTAAGCTGACCCACTGACATAAACATCAGTTATGTTTAATTTTTCATTAACTGTTAACTCAGTTTTAACTATGCTAGGTCGTTTCATTTCAAATCCTTGCTGAGCTACCATTTTCACCTTACCCTTTTTGCTTGGTGATAATATACCAAATTTCGTAAGATGACAAGCTAGTGCACCATTCGTAGTTCCCGACGCTGATTCTTCAGGATTTCCAACTCCATGACAAAAATCTCTCAATCTTAATGTAATACCAGTTACCTTACTCATTGCATAAAGTCCAATTGTGTCTATTTTGTTGATTCTACTGAATTCGAATAATGCTTCATCATTGGTTTTAATTGCACTTAGTGTCTCAATATTAATAAGGCCGACAAATAGATGACGTAAACCAGTTGAAACTATGCCAATAGGTAAATTTTCGGATAATTCACTCCTACGAATTCCCAGATTTTTAACAAAAACATCTTCATCTAAATCAAATCTTTCAAAATTAGGTGGTCTTTGCTTAATTTGAATATGAACTTTATATTTTGAGTTTTTTGATATAGAAATTTTTATTTTCCCAGCTTTCGTCGATAAAATTATTTCTGCATTATTGTTATTATCTAGCACAATCTTATTTTCATCATAAGCGGCAGCAAAAGCTGCTATTGTAACATGCCCGCACATGTCCATCTCTGAAGTAGAACTAAAAAATTGTATACTGAATTCGTTATTGTTTATTTGCTTCAAAAATCCTGTTGTAGGTGCGGCTAACTCTCTAGCAATAAGTTGCCTTGATTTATCATCTAACCCAAATTCATCTCTTTCAAAGACAATACCAGCTATGTTGCCTCCAAATGGAATATCTGAAAAGCTATCATATAGTCTTACATCTATTTCATTATTCATTACTTTAGAGTTCTTTATTTCCAATCACCTGTAACGGTCCTTGGGTATGATGCGTAGCTTGGGTTGCGCCTGCGGCAAGCTATGCATTATTACCGTTTGTGTTTAGTATTTTTTCAATATTTCTATTAAATTCTCGTTTATATAAATTGTTTCTCTTCCAACTTTTTGTGATTTTAAGATCCCTATATTTTCCAAAGCTTTTAAATACCTTGACGCAGCTTTTCTTTCTACATTAAGTCTTTCAACTACATACTCAATTTTTGAATATGGCTGCTCAAAAAGCAGTTCTATTAATTCTTTTCGGTAAATCTTTGCTGCTTTATTTTTTGCTATTTCTATTGTTTTATCAAGTAAATTCTTTATATCATTAATTTTTTCAATTGTTTTAATTGAAGTTTCTTCAACACCTTTTAGGATATATAAAATATACTCTTCCCATTCTTCATTTTTATTTGTGTTATTCAGCAATCTATAATAATCAGATTTGTTTTGATTTATATAAGAACTTAAATATAAAATTGGGATATCTAATAAATTATTGATTATCAAATACAGTATATTTAATATCCTTCCTGTTCTTCCATTTCCATCGTAAAATGGGTGAATACTTTCAAATTGATAATGTAATATTGCAAGATTTATCAAGGGGTGCAGATCTGTTTGTTCTAAATTAAAATGTTCCAAGAAATTACTTATTAAGTCTAATATTTCATCTTTTTCTTGTGGTGGAGTATAAACAACTTCTCCTGTTTTATCATTTTTCAAAACAGTGCCAGACATGCTTCTAATACCTGCTTCATTTTCAACAATTGTTCTTTGTATTGCTTCAACATCTAACAAGCGTAAGAATCCTTGTTTCTTGATTATAGCAAAACCGGTGAATATTGCTTTTCTATAATTAATTACTTCTTTAACCTGTTCTGGTTGTTTACTTTGTGTTGTTAATGCTTTGTATAAAGCATCTTGTGTTGTAATTATATTTTCAATCTCAGAACTATCCTTAGCTTCTTGTAACACTACTGCATTAATTAACATTGCCTGATTAGGAATAGTTTTAGCAACACCTTTTAATTCTCCAAGAACATTAGCACTTTTGCTTAACTGCCTTAAAATTTCAACAGTTTCAACTTTGTCTATTTGAGGAGGTAATTTATCAAGCTTTCGCATATGTCCCTTTTTACACCTTTTTTATTTAACGCGTCCCAAAAATATAAATAATAGTTCATATACAGAAATTGTGCGACTTTTTGTCCCATAAACACAACGCTAGCCTATGCTTATGTATGGGAACAAATGTATAGAATTTCCAGTAAGCATATAGCCAAATCGTTGATTTTGTTTTTATTTCATCATTTTTAAAAGCCAAATCAACAATTTGGCGGGGTTTCGCAAAGCAAAACTCTTTCAATTTACCTTGTAGCCCATATTAAGTATAGGCATTTTTTGGAATAATCGCTGGGTCGTGCCGACCGCTCAAAGTCCTATTTATTGTATGTAGTTAATTTTGACTTTTATTAAACTTTACTGATTTTCCTGCATCAATTAAGATTTCCTGAGTTATGGAGTCCAAATTTTCGCCAAACAAAGCAAAATAAAACCTATTATCACTGTTTATTTCAATTGAAGTATAACCATTTTTTTTATTCTTTGGACGAATAATGTGATATGAGTTGGAGTCTTTAACAAACTGCAAAATGTCTGAATTAACAATGATTTGCGGGACTTTTATTGGGACAAAATAAACAGAATCATGATATTTAGTCAATGAATAATAATTTGGTTTTATTCGTTCCTTTAAATCAGATTTATAATTTGGATAAAGGTTTATTACTGAATCTGTTAAAACTCCAGTCCTTAATGTATCTGATGTTAAAAAATCAGGAGGCCACTTGTAAGTTACTTCTTTCATCGAATCAGTCTCTTTTATGATTATTTCTTCCCCCATTATCATGAGATCAAACCTCGATTCATATAAATACTTGTTCAGTGGCATTGTAGTCGGCTTTACTTGAATTGCACTATGGTAGCAATAATAAAACCTGATTTTACTATTTTCTAAATAACCGCTTATGTTGCCAATTTCCTCAAACTGGCTACCATTATCTTCCCATTCAATAGGAATCCTGAAATCGAATTCTCCAAATGTCATTATTTGGTATTCAGGATTAGAAGGATCCAATTTGCTTGTACTTATTTTACAAGGTATTAATCTACAATTAACATTAATGTATCTATGGAAAATATATCTGATTACAAAAAATGCAATAATCAATAAAACTGAGGCTTTTAATATTTGAAATAACTTTTTCATGAACATTGGATAAGGTCAAGTTTTATTCCTGTTAATCACTGGATAGTATTTAAAGTTTCATGTAAGAAATAACATGTATTTTCAAAACCTTATTGTCGATTTGAAAATTTAGTTTTCAATTTCTGGAATTACATAGTAGAGTAGAGCCTGATAGCCCACTCAAATTATTATTTATAAAAGTAATAATTAAAAGCAAACTATCAGTACCCCCTTCATCAAACCGTACGTGAAGTTTTCCCTCATACGGCTTACCGATAGAGTTCTTCATTTGATATTCACAGAAATCTACCCGGTAAAAGTATAATTCAGTAGCTACCTAAACCACTTAAACCTTCCCTTCCCGTTTGATCAAATGTATAGCGACATTTAAAACCAACTACCTGTTAAATTCAGCCAAATAGGACAATGCCAGTACTGAAGGTATCAGTTATATATTCGCATCTCTAAAGTAAAGCCCCTTCCCTAACCAAAGGTTTTGATGTCCTTTGGGTCAAACAGTACTATGGGCTTCTCCGACTTCTCTTGTTTCCCTCCAGAACTTCGCTATACTTATATCTGGTTGTTTAGGGTTGCTAGCCCTTAAAACAAGAGATCTCCCACGTTCCGTAATTTTCCATCTATAACCACGCAACCCCTATGACTCCGGTAGATCGTTATGCTTCATTTCACTGTTAATCCACACAACATAACAGGGTTCGAGACCGTCGAAACTCTCCCCTTCTACGGTTTGCCTTCTCGAAGCTACTACGGGTTCACACTTTCGCATTACAGCTTGGTTATTTGAGAATACAAAGCTTCAGCATCCTCCTCACGAAGTTATCTGTCTGCATCTCTTCTAAGTGAACAGCAAATTGCTTAGGCAGGATTTGCACCTGCTGGAAAACTACAGCATCGTGGCACACCAACGACCTGGCTATGCAGTGTGCGCCTTCAACAGACACATTTCCAATCTGCAAGTAGCCATAG
>JBDLJL010000004.1:0-76048 GCA_039714415.1 Bacteroidota bacterium | reverse complement strand
GTAAAGTTGAATAATCTAATTTACTTTTAATAACCTTAAAATTTAACTTCTGCCATTTTTTGGCAGAAAATTAAATAACATGCTAATCTTGTTAATCCTGTCAAAACTTTTCCGGCTTGTCCGGGCCAGGTTATTAATAAGCATATTTTCTTACTTATAATAAAATACCTGCCTTTGTTATAAATAAGGTCTGGTATTTTTATGCTTATAAATTATCTATCTCTTCAACGCTCAAAGAACATAAATCAACAATTTCCTGAACAGATAAACCAATTTCTTTAAATTTTTTTTGCCCGGTCTCAATTTTTGAGACTGGGAACTTCCATCTTTGTACCATCAAAACAAAATGTGCACAAAAAAGTTTTGAAAATAAATTTATTATTAACCATTTAAATTATTTTTGTATGAAAAATTTAGATTTAGAACAAATGGGCGTTCAGGAAATGGATGCTGTTGAAATTAAGGAAGTTGATGGGGGGATTTGGCCATATTTGATAGGAGCACTTGTAGGATATGCACTGTCAGCAGACTTGGGTGATATTGCAGATGCATATAATGAAGGATATGACGCTGCGAGAAATTAAAGACATATTTAATTTGAAATAAATATATTAAAATATGAAAAAAACAAATAGTAAAATTGGTTTTAAGCGTACAGTTTTTATTGTAGTTACCGTAGCTTTATTAACATATTTATTTCAAGTTGATATAGATAATGTAATAATATTTATTAAAGAACTATTTAAATAAAAAATTATGAAAAAAATAATTGAAACATACGGAACGCAGGAGTTATCAAGTGAAGAATTAAAATCTATTAATGGGGGTTACGATATTATTGAATGGATTATTTATGGTATAGGCTATTCTAAAAGCACTTATGATGAATTTTGGGAAAATAATAATTCGGGAGGCTATGTAGGTTCTAAAATGTAAAAGTTGTAATTAAAGTAGCACTACTTATTTTTATCGATATGTAGTACTATTTAAAATTTAATTAGCAATGTAAAAAAATGCTAATTATTGGAGAAAAATCCTTTCGAGTGAAAGGATTTTTTTATTTCAGCGATTGTATAATTTGTTGATAAAATAAAACAGTTGCAAGCACCAATTAAATACAATATTTATTTACAAACTTTTGTGTATGAGCATAATGTAAGCTTTAAATTTGGTTTTTTTGCAACAGAAATTAGCCAACAAATAGCAAAACAAATAAATGGCGGGTTCAATAATTTGAAATTTCTGATAAATTTTTAAACTTTTTTAATTAGTCTCAAAATTTGAGACTATGAACTTCCATCTTTGTACAATCAAAACAAAATGTGCACAAAACAAGTTTTGAAAAATTTAGAATTAGAACAAATTGGCGTTCATACCGGATAAACAAAAATAAATTTTTGTAAGTTTCAATCATCCGGCATTAATTCAACTATACTATCAAAATATTTTTCATTATTTTGATAGCAGTTTCATTTAAGGAAATGAATGCGAAGGAAGTTAATTGGTATTATTTATAGAAAAAACATTTTTAGCACATCCACTTATCACGCTCAATACCTGCGCATTAACACCCACATGTGTGTTTTTTTCAAATATTTGTTAAAATTTATTTGATTATATAATTCGAATTCCTAATTTTGCAAACCATTTTATAAAGATATTTCTTAATTAAATAAAATAAATTATAATGATTATCATTCCAATTAAAGAAGGTGAAAATATAGAAAGAGCCTTAAAAAAATTTAAAAGAAAATTCGAGAAAACAGGTGTTATTAGGGAATTAAGATCAAGACAAGCCTATAAAAAACCTTCTATTAAGAATAGAGAAGCTCTTGAACATGCAAAATATGTTCAAAAATTGCAGACAGATTCTGACAAAGCATAAAAATTACAGCTAAAATATTGTTTTTTACAAAGTAATTTTATAATTTTAGATATAAGATTACTTTGTACTTTTTACGATATTTTCACATCTAAGTTTTTGACAAACAGAAACTTAGAATGCTTTATCAGATTTTTTTTTTATATGCACATTGAATCCTACTTAAAATACTTAAAATTTGAAAAAAGGTATTCATCCCACACTATACGTGCATATAGTGATGATTTACAGCAATTTAAATCATTCATCCAATCACATCCAGAATTAAATGTACCATCTTTAACTGAAATTGACCACAGGTTAGTTAGAAGGTGGATTATTCATCTTTATAACAATAATCTTTCTTCACGATCAATAAACCGAAAGATTTCAAGTTTAAAAAAGTTTTATAGATTCCTTATCCAAAATCAAATTCTTGAAATTAACCCTCTGGATAAAGTAATTCTTCCAAAAATAAATAAAAAATTACCTGAATTTATTAAACAGGAAGAAATTACAAATTTATTTGATCAAATCCATTTTCCTGATAGTTTTGAAGGTAAAAGAGACAAACTTGTTCTTGAATTGTTATATGGCTCAGGTATGCGTTTATCTGAACTAATTGGTTTAAAAGAACAGGATATCAACTTGGCTGATTTAACAATTAAGGTTTTGGGGAAAAGAAAGAAAGAAAGAATAATCCCTTTTCCTGATTATTTAACCAATAGCATTTTGGAATTTATACAGGCCAAAAATGCAGAGAATTTGAATAGTGATATTCTTTTCGTAACTTTAAAGGGTAAAAAAACGTATCCAAAATTAATATATCGAATTGTCACTAAGTATTTGGGGCTGGTTACAACAAACGAGAGTAAAAACCCTCATACTTTAAGACATACCTATGCTACGCATTTATTAAACAATGGTGCGGACTTAAATGCCATTAAAGAGTTATTAGGACATGCAAACCTATCGGCGACACAAATATACACGCACAACACATTTAAAAAACTAAACAAGATTTATAAACTCGCCCATCCAAGGGCATAAAACTAGGAGGTAAGCTTATGAACATTACAATTAAGGCAATACATTTTACTGCTGATACAAAGCTTGAAAATTTAATAGAAAATAAATTAAATAAACTAAAACAATATGACGATAGGATTCTAGGAGCTAATGTTTTTTTAAGATTAGTTAAAAATCAAGAATTAGAAAACAAAATAACTGAAATTAAATTAGAATTTCCGGGTACTGAATTGTTTGCGAAAAAGCAAAGTAATTCTTTTGAAAAGTCCACTGATTCAGTAGTTGAAGCTTTAAAAAAACAACTATTAAAGTTTAAAGAAAAACAAAGACAATAAAAAAAAATCAATTTTTTTTAAATTTATTTTGGGATATAATCAAAATATTCTACATTTGCACACCGAATTTTAAAGGTAATAAAGTTCTTAAACGTGTTGCCGATGTAGCTCAGTTGGTCAGAGCAGCTGATTTGTAATCAGCCGGTCGGCGGTTCGAATCCGTCCATCGGCTCGTTTTTAAATAATTGTTGTGTGTGTGGTTTGGGGGGGTTCCAGAGCGGTCAAATGGGGCAGACTGTAAATCTGTTGGCTTAGCCTTCGCAGGTTCGAATCCTGCCCCCCCCACAGCATTAAAAAATTTAAGCGGGAATAGCTCAGTTGGTAGAGCGACAGCCTTCCAAGCTGTAGGTCGCGGGTTCGAACCTCGTTTCCCGCTCATTTTTTTTTGGCCGATGTAGCTCAGGGGTAGAGCGTTTCCTTGGTAAGGAAGAGGTCATGGGTTCAATTCCCATCATTGGCTCGAGTGCTTATTATCTATGAATATTCTTAATCACTTAAAGTAAAAAACATCTAAAATCATGGCTAAAGAAAAATTTGACAGGTCGAAACCCCATGTGAATATTGGAACAATTGGTCACGTGGACCACGGAAAAACAACCTTAACTTCTGCTATAACTAATGTATTAGCTAAAAAAGGGTTAAGTGAAATTATGGACTTTGATTCCATTGATAACGCTCCTGAAGAAAAAGAGAGAGGTATTACTATTAATACTGCTCACGTTGAATATCAAACTGCTAATCGTCACTATGCTCACGTTGACTGTCCAGGTCACGCTGACTATGTTAAGAATATGGTAACTGGTGCGGCTCAAATGGACGGTGCAATTATCGTTGTAGCTGGTACTGATGGTCCTATGCCTCAAACAAGAGAGCACATTCTTTTGGCTAGACAGGTAAACGTACCTAAACTAGTAGTTTTCATCAACAAAGTAGATATGGTTGATGACGAAGAGTTATTAGAACTTGTTGAAATGGAAATTAGAGAACTTCTTGATTTCTATGAATTTGACGGTGACAATACACCTGTTATTCAGGGTTCTGCTCTTGGTGCCTTGAATGGTGAACCTGAGTGGGAAGAAAAAGTAATGGAATTAATGGCAGCTGTTGATGAGTGGATTCCTATTCCACCTCGTGATACTGAAAAAGACTTCTT
Source organism: Bacteroidota bacterium (assembly GCA_039714415.1). Taxonomy (GTDB): domain Bacteria; phylum Bacteroidota; class Bacteroidia; order Bacteroidales; family NBLH01; genus NBLH01. The sequence continues at coordinate 71,670 of JBDLJL010000004.1, read as the reverse complement.
AATGCCTGTTGAGGACGTATTCTCAATTACTGGAAGAGGAACTGTTGCTACTGGTAGAATTGAAACTGGTTTAATTCATACTGGTGATCCTGTTCAAATTATTGGACTTGGTGCTGAAAAAATGAAATCAGTTGTGACTGGTGTTGAAATGTTTAGAAAGATTCTTGATGATGGTCAAGCCGGTGATAATGTAGGTCTGTTATTAAGAGGTGTTGACAAAGAAGATATCAAGAGAGGTATGATTATTGCAAAACCTGAATCAATTACTCCTCACACTAAATTTAAAGCTGAAGTATATATTCTTAAAAAAGAAGAAGGTGGACGTCACACACCATTCCATAATAAATATCGTCCTCAATTCTATTTGAGAACGCTTGATGTTACTGGTGAAATTATTCTTCCAGACGGAGTAGAAATGGTAATGCCTGGTGATAATGTTACAATTACTGTTGAATTAATAATCCCTGTTGCCATGTCACAAGGTCTTCGTTTTGCAATTCGCGAAGGCGGTAGAACAGTAGGTGCCGGACAGGTAACTGAAATTATTGACTAATTTATAGAGTCGACATATTAAATTATTAAGCAGGGTTCGGTAATATATTATATTATCGAATCTGCTTTTAATATAAATGTTAAAAACGGGTGTAGCTCAGTTGGTAGAGCACTGGTCTCCAAAACCAGGTGTCGGGCGTTCGAGTCGCTCCTCCCGTGCAAATATTGATAAATAAACAGATGAAACTGAAATTATATATTGAAGAATCGTATAAAGAATTAACACAAAAAGTAACTTGGCCAACATGGCAGGAATTACAGAGTAGTGCAATTGTAGTTATGGTTGCATCGCTTATCATTGCGATGCTAATATTTCTTATGGATTCTTCATTCAGCAATGTTATGGAGCTGATTTACGGTTTGTTTTACTAAAATAAGGGGCGTACAATGGCTGATATCGAAAAAAAATGGTATGTTATTAGGGCGATTGGTGGGAAAGAAAAAAAAGTTAAAGCCTCAATTGAAAGTGAAATTTCAAGACTGAATCTAACTGATTTCGTTTCACAAGTACTAATTCCAACTGAAAAAGTATATCAGATCCGAAATGGTAAAAAGATAAGCAAAGAACGTAACTTTTACCCGGGTTATGTATTGATTGAAGCTGCGCTTGAAGGAGAAATTCCTCATATTTTAAAAAATATAACCAACGTTATTGGTTTTTTGGGCACACAAAAAGGTGGCGAGCCTGTACCTCTAAGGGTGAATGAAGTAAATCGTATATTAGGTACTGTTGATGAACTAGCTGCGAGCGATGAAGAATTAAATGCACCTTATTTTGTAGGTGAATCGGTTAAAGTAACCGATGGTCCGTTTAACGGATTTACTGGAATTATTGATGAGGTAAATAATGAAAAGAAAAAGCTTAAGGTAATGGTGAAAATTTTTGGTAGAAAAACACCTCTTGAACTTGGCTTTTTACAAGTTGCTAAAGAAAATTAAAACAATTATAGATCTTTGATAGTTAAGAATTGATTTATAGTTGAATGCTTCCTATATAACTATCAAGTAAAATTAATTAGTAAATTAACAAAAATGGCAAAAGAAGTTGCAGGATTGATTAAGTTACAAATTAAAGGAGGGGCTGCAAATCCTTCTCCGCCTGTTGGGCCGGCACTTGGTGCTAAAGGCGTCAACATCATGGAGTTTTGCAAACAATTTAATGCAAGAACTCAAGACAGGGCGGGGAAAGTAATACCAGTAGTAATTACTGTTTATGCAGACAAATCTTTTGATTTTATAACAAAAACTCCCCCTGTTGCTGTTCAACTTTTAGAAGCTGCAAAGTTAAAATCAGGTTCTGCAGAACCTAATCGAGACAAAGTAGCTGCTGTTAGTTGGGATCAGGTAAAACAGATTGCTGAAGAGAAAATGGTAGATTTAAATGCCTTTAAAGTAAGTTCAGCAATGAGAATGGTGGCCGGAACAGCACGGAGTATGGGAATTACAGTTAAAGGAGAGTTTCCTGAAGGTATTAACTAAAGATTAAATTTAAAATGGCTAAGTTGAATAAGAATAACAAACTAGCTTTAGAAAAACTTGAAAAAGGAAAGCAATATTCATTAGAAGAAGCTTCAAGCCTTGTAAAAGATATCACTTTTACGAAATTTGATGCATCTGTGGATATTAATGTCCGATTGGGAGTAGATCCAAGAAAAGCTAACCAAATGGTTAGAGGGGTCGTTTCACTACCACATGGTACCGGTAAGGATAAAAAAGTTTTGGTACTTTGTACTCCCGATAAAGAAGAAGAAGCTAAAGAAGCTGGTGCTGATCATGTTGGTCTTGATGAATATGTTCAAAAAATCAAAGGTGGTTGGACTGATATTGACGTTGTAATTACGATGCCTTCTGTTATGGCAAAAGTTGGCCAGTTAGGTCGGGTTTTAGGTCCAAGGGGATTAATGCCGAACCCAAAAAGTGGGACGGTAACTATGGACATTGGCAATGCAGTAAAAGAAGTAAAACAAGGTAAAATCGACTTTAAAGTTGATAAATACGGAATTATTCATACTTCTATTGGTAAAGTATCGTTTACAGCTGACAAGATTCAGGAAAATGCACGTGAGTTTTTAAACACAATCAATAAATTGAAGCCAACTTCAGCGAAAGGTACATATATGAAAAGTGTTTATCTTTCCAGTACAATGAGTCCTGGTATTCAGGTTGATGTTAAATCAATAGATGATTAATTAAAAGTTAGATTATTATGAGACGGGAAGATAAAAGTAAATTAATCGATAGTTTAGCTGAACAAATAAACGACACTCCTCATTTTTATCTGGCTGATATTTCTGATTTGAATGCAATTGACTCTAGTGAATTAAGAAGAGCCTGCTTTAAAAAAGATATAAAATTGCAGGTTGTAAAAAACACTTTGTTAAGAAGAGCTTTAGAAAAATCAGAAAAGAATGTTGAAGAAATTTATGATATACTTGTAGATAATACTTCAATTATGTTCAGTGAAGTTGGGAATGTTCCGGCTAAATTGATTAAAGAATTTAGGAAAAAGAAAGAAAAGCCTTTGTTAAAGGCTGCTTATGTTGAAGAATCAATATACATTGGTGATAATGAGTTAGAAACTTTGGCAAATATCAAGTCAAAAGAAGAGCTTATTGGCGATATTATTTCATTGCTGCAATCACCAATTAAAAATGTTGTTTCCTCATTACAATCAGGGGGACAAACCCTTACAGGAGTTTTAGAAACTCTTTCAAAAAAAGAATCATAGTATAAAAATTAATTTAAAGAGAAAGAAAAATGGCAGATTTAAAATCATTTGCAGAACAATTGGTTAATTTGACTGTAAAAGAAGTTAATGAATTAGCGACAATTCTTAAAGACGAATATGGTATCGAACCTGCTGCTGCAGCTGTTGCTGTTGCAGGACCAGCTGGTGGCGATGCAGGTGCTGGTGCTGAAGAGAAATCAGAATTTGATGTAATTCTTAAGTCAGCAGGGCAAGCAAAATTACAAATTGTTAAATTAGTAAAAGAATTAGCAGGTGTATCATTAAAAGATGCAAAAGCTTTAGTCGACGCTGCTCCTAATGCACTAAAAGAAGGTGTATCTAAAGAGGAAGCTGAATCACTAAAAACTCAGTTAGAAGAAGCTGGAGCAGAAGTTGAACTTAAATAATAATTCCGCTTTAGGAAAGTTTTCAGGTTTAGCATCCTTATCCTAGGTATGCTAAGCCTTTTTGTCATTATTTCAAAGTTCAATTAATTCATTCAAATAGATGTCCAATTATACAAGAATTAGTTTCGCTAAAACACAAAATCAGTTAGAATATCCTGATTTTTTAGAAATTCAGTTGAAATCATTCCAGGATTTTTTTCAACTTGACACATCACCGGAAAAAAGAAATCAAGAAGGCCTTTTCAGGGTGTTCAGTGAAAATTTTCCTATTACAGACACTCGAAATAATTTCGTGCTGGAGTTTATTGATTATTATATAGATCCGCCACGTTACAAAATTGAGGAATGTCTGGAAAGGGGCTTGACATTTAGTGTCCCTTTAAAAGCCAAACTTAAATTATACTGCACAGATCCGGAACATGAAGATTTTGAAACAATAGTTCAGGATGTATATCTGGGAACTATCCCTTATATGACACCCCGTGGAACTTTTGTTATTAATGGTGCTGAAAGAGTTGTGGTTTCGCAACTTCACCGTTCACCCGGTGTTTTTTTCGGACAAAGTTTGCATGCTAATGGCACGAAATTATACTCAGCCAGAATCATCCCATTCAAAGGGTCATGGATTGAATTTGCTACAGACATTAATAATGTTATGTATGCATATATCGATCGTAAGAAAAAATTACCGGTTACTACACTTTTAAGAGCTATTGGTTATGAAAGTGATAAAGAAGTACTGGCTATCTTCGATTTGGCTGATGAAATAAAAGTTTCGAAAACTGCTTTAAAAGAAATACTTGGTAGAAAACTTGCTGCCAGGGTTCTAAAAAGCTGGGTTGAAGATTTTGTTGATGAAGATACTGGGGAAGTTGTATCAATAGAACGTAACGAAATTATCATTGACCGTGAAACAGTAATTGAAGAGGTTCATATCAATGAAATAATTGACTCCGGTTCGCAGACAATTTTAATACACAAAGAAAAGGTAAACCAAACGGATTACTCAATCATATATAATACACTTCAAAGAGACCCTTGTAACTCAGAAAAAGAAGCTGTATTACATATATACAGGCAACTTAGAAATTCAGAGCCACCTGACGAAGCTACAGCAAGAGATGTAATAGATAAACTATTTTTCTCTGATAAACGTTACGACTTGGGTGAAGTTGGCCGTTACAGAATTAACAAAAAACTTGGTTTAAATACTTCAATTGATACTAAAGTATTAACCAAAGAAGATATTACTGAAATAATTAAATATCTGATTAAGCTGATTAACGCTAAAACAGATGTTGATGATATTGACCACTTAAGCAATAGAAGGGTAAGGACAGTTGGTGAGCAATTGTTTAATCAATTTGGAGTTGGTTTGGCCAGAATGGCCAGAACCATTCGTGAAAGAATGAATGTTCGTGATAATGAAGTATTTACTCCAATTGATCTGATCAATTCCAAAACACTATCTTCTGTTATAAACTCTTTCTTTGGAACTAATCAGCTGTCACAATTTATGGATCAGACCAATCCTTTGGCTGAAATGACCCATAAACGCAGAATGTCAGCTTTGGGTCCAGGTGGATTATCAAGAGAAAGAGCTGGTTTTGAGGTAAGGGATGTTCATTATACCCATTATGGAAGATTATGTCCTATCGAAACACCTGAAGGTCCTAACATTGGACTAATTTCTTCACTTTGCGTATATGCAAAAATAAACTCTTTAGGATTTATCGAAACACCTTATCGAAAAGTTGAAGCAGGAAAAGTCGACCTTTCTGATGAAGGTGTAATATACTTAAGCGCAGAAGAAGAGGAAGCAAAAATGATTGCCCAGGCTAATGCGAAGATTAAGGAAGATGGGGTCTTTGTTAATGAGAAAGTCAAGTCAAGATTCGAGGCGGATTATCCGTTAATTGAAAATGAGAAAGTTGATTTAATGGATGTTGCCCCGAACCAAATTGCCTCAATTGCCGCATCACTAATTCCTTTTCTTGAGCACGATGATGCAAACCGTGCACTGATGGGTTCAAATATGATGCGACAGGCAGTTCCTCTTCTTAATCCTGAAGCGCCGATAGTTGGTACAGGTTTGGAAAAAACAATAGTACAGGACTCACGCGTACCAATTGTTGCAGAAGGTGAAGGAATTGTTGAATATGTAGATGCCAACGAAATAATAATCAGATATTCAAGAAACGAAGAAGAACAATTTGTTAGTTTTGAAGAGGATACTAAAAGGTATGAATTACCAAAATTCAGAAAAACAAACCAAAACTCAAATGTTAACCTTCGTCCAATTGTATCTAAAGGAGAAAAAATATCAAAAGGTCAGATATTGACTGAAGGGTATGGCACAGATAATGGCGAACTGGCTATTGGACGTAACCTGAAAGTTGCATTTATGCCCTGGAAGGGATATAATTTTGAGGATGCAATTGTTATTTCAGAAAATGTTGTAAAGGAAGACGTTTTCACATCAATACATATTGATGAATATCAACTTGAAGTAAGAGATACAAAAAGAGGTTTGGAAGAACTAACATCGGATATACCAAATGTTAGTGAAGAAGCGACCAAAAATCTTGATGAAAATGGAATGATCAGGATTGGAGCTGATGTAAAACCTGGTGATATTTTAATTGGTAAAATTACGCCTAAAGGAGAATCAGACCCATCACCGGAAGAAAAACTTTTACGTGCCATTTTTGGTGATAAAGCTGGTGATGTTAAAGATGCTTCTTTAAAAGCTTCTCCATCATTACACGGAACAGTCATAAATAAAAAGCTTTTTTCAAGGGCTATTAAAGACCGAAAATCGAAAAATGCTGATAAACCACTTATTGATAAACTGGACAAAGAACAAGAAAGAGCAATTGAAGAACTACGTTCAAGATTAATTGATAAGTTATTTATTCTTGTTAATGGTAAGACCTCGCAAGGGGTAAAAGATTACTATGGAACTGAAATGATTCCAAAAGGGACTAAATTCAGTTTAAAATTGCTGCAGGATATTGATTATATGCATATTACTGCAAGTAAGTGGTCTACTGACAAGAAGAAAAATGAAACCATTAAAGGCCTTCTCCATAATTACGTTGTTAAACATAAGGAGATTGAAGGGAAATACAGAAGAAAAAAATACAATATTTCCATAGGTGATGAATTACCAATAGGTATTATTCAGCTTGCAAAAGTATATATTGCACAAAAGCGAAAAATAAAGGTTGGTGATAAAATGGCTGGTAGACATGGTAACAAAGGTATTGTTGCCAGAATTGTACGCCAGGAAGATATGCCATTTCTTGAAGATGGTACACCGGTTGATATTGTTTTGAACCCATTGGGGGTACCTTCTCGTATGAACCTTGGACAAATATATGAAACAGTACTTGGATGGGCAGGAAAAGAATTAGGTCTTACATTCGCTTCACCTATTTTTGATGGGGCAAGCCTTGATGAAATTAACGGTTATACTGATAAAGCTGGTGTTCCAAGATATGGAAAAACCTACTTATATGATGGCGGTACTGGTGAAAGATTTGACCAACCAGCAACTGTGGGAATAATCTACATGCTGAAATTAGGTCATATGGTAGATGATAAGATGCATGCCCGTTCAATTGGTCCTTATTCATTAATTACCCAACAGCCACTTGGTGGTAAGGCACAGTTTGGTGGCCAGCGATTTGGTGAAATGGAGGTTTGGGCACTTGAAGCTTTCGGAGCAGCAAATATCTTACAGGAAATACTTACTGTTAAATCGGATGATGTTATTGGTAGGGCAAAAACTTATGAGGCTATTGTAAAAGGTGATCCGTTGCCAACCCCGGGTATTCCGGAGTCTCTTAATGTATTGCTTCATGAACTGAGAGGTCTTGGCCTGAACATCAAATTAGAATAATCTGTTAAGGATAAAGTTCGGTAAGTAAATATACTCCTTACCGAATTTTTATCTAAAAACACAATGCTTTAAGCATTATTATTTAATTCATTATATTGCGTTTATGGAGAAAATAATTATACTGAACTGGTTGAAGTATTAAATCTATCCATCGCCTGCTCCGAATTATCGGAGAGGGTTTCTTCTTAATTAATTTAACAAAGACTTAATTATGGCTTTTAGAAGAGATATTAAAGTAAAAAGCGATTTCACAAAAATAACAATAGGTTTAGCTTCACCTGAAGAAATACTTGAACATTCAAGTGGTGAGGTTTTAAAACCAGAAACAATTAATTATAGAACATACAAGCCGGAAAGAGACGGATTATTTTGCGAACGTATTTTTGGCCCTGTTAAAGATTATGAATGTCATTGTGGCAAATATAAAAGAATAAGGTATAAAGGAATTGTTTGTGACCGATGTGGTGTTGAAGTTACTGAAAAGAAAGTTCGTAGGGAAAGAATGGGGCACATTTCATTAGTTGTTCCTGTTGCCCATATCTGGTATTTCAGGTCACTCCCTAATAAAATTGGTTATTTATTAGGCTTACCTACTAAAAAACTTGATTCCATTATCTATTATGAAAGGTATGTAGTTATACAGCCGGGTGAAAAAACTGCGGATGGTGTTAAATATCTTGATTTCTTAACAGAAGAAGAATATCTGGATATTTTGGATACATTACCAAAAGAAAATCAGATGCTTGATGATAGTGACCCAAATAAATTTATTGCAAAAATGGGTGCTGAGGCTCTTTATTCTCTTCTTTCAAGAATTGATTTAGACAATCTTGTATATGAATTAAGAGATAAAGCAAGTAAAGAAACTTCGCAGCAAAGAAAAAATGAGGCATTAAAAAGATTACAGGTTGTTAATGCATTCCGTAATTCAAGAAGTACTAATAAACCTGAGTGGATGATTGTGAAGGTTGTACCAGTTATTCCACCTGAATTACGTCCTTTAGTGCCACTTGATGGTGGAAGGTTTGCTACTTCAGACCTTAATGATTTATATCGTAGGGTAATAATCCGTAATAATAGATTGAAAAGGCTTATTGAAATAAAAGCACCTGAAATTATATTGAGAAATGAAAAAAGGATGCTTCAGGAGTCTGTAGATTCTTTGTTTGATAACTCAAGAAAATCAAGTGCAGTTAAAACAGATGCAAACAGGCCGCTGAAATCATTAAGTGATAGTTTAAAAGGTAAACAAGGAAGGTTTAGACAGAATCTTTTAGGTAAAAGGGTAGATTATTCTGCACGTTCAGTTATTGTTGTTGGACCAGAATTGAATTTACATGAATGCGGTATTCCAAAAAATATGGCTGCCGAGCTTTACAAACCTTTTATCATTAGAAAATTAATAGAAAGAGGAATTGTAAAAACAGTTAAGTCTGCCAAAAAAATTGTAGATCGAAAAGACCCCGTAGTTTGGGATATTCTTGAAAATGTATTGAAAGGGCATCCTGTATTATTGAACAGGGCTCCTACCCTACACCGATTAGGGATACAGTCGTTTCAGCCTAAATTAATTGAAGGTAAAGCAATTCAGTTGCACCCATTAGTTTGTACAGCTTTTAACGCTGACTTTGACGGTGACCAGATGGCTGTTCACTTACCATTAGGTAATGCAGCTATACTTGAAGCTCAAGTTCTAATGCTTGCCTCACATAATATTTTAAATCCTGCTAACGGTGCTCCAATTTCTGTTCCTTCGCAAGATATGGTACTTGGCTTGTACTATATTACTAAATCAAGAAAAAGTAGCGAAGAAAGGCCGGTTAAAGGTGAAGGCCTTGTATTTTATTCAGCAGAAGAAGCTGTTATAGCTTATAATGAAGGTGCAGTTGAACTTCATGCCAATATAAAAATAAAAGCTAATGTTCTTGAAGATGAAAAAATAGTTAATAAGTTAATTGACACTTCGCTTGGACGGGTTTTGTTTAATAAACATGTTCCGGAAGGAATTGGTTTTATTAATGAATTATTGACTAAAAAAGCACTTAGGGACATTATTGGTAATATTCTCAAAATAAAAGGAACTGCAGTTACAGCTCAATTCCTTGATGATATTAAGAATTTGGGATATCATATGGCTTTTAAAGGTGGTCTATCTTTCAACCTGGATGATGTAATTATTCCAGAAGCAAAAGTTACATTGGTTAAAGAAGGGTACGAACAAGTTGATGAAGTATTGAATAACTATAATATGGGATTCATTACCAACAATGAAAGGTATAACCAGATTATTGACGTTTGGACACATACAAATGCGCGTTTAACCCAGACATTGATGAATCAACTATCAACTGATAATCAGGGATTTAATTCTGTTTATATGATGCTTGATTCAGGTGCCAGGGGCTCAAAAGAACAAATCAGGCAGCTTTCAGGTATGAGGGGTCTTATGGCTAAACCACAGAAATCAGGTGCCTCAGGTGCAGAAATTATTGAAAATCCAATTCTTTCAAACTTTAAAGAAGGATTATCCGTACTTGAGTACTTTATTTCAACGCACGGTGCCCGTAAAGGTTTGGCCGATACGGCATTAAAGACAGCAGATGCAGGTTATTTAACTCGTCGTTTGGTAGATGTAGCGCAGGATGTAATTATTACCCAGGAAGATTGTGGCACATTAAGAGGATTGGTTGCTACCACACTTAAGAAAAACGAAGAGGTAGTTGAATCACTTTTCGACCGAATTTTAGGTAGAACTTCAGTTCATGATATTTACCATCCGTTAAGCGGAGATTTAATTATCGCTGCAGGTGAGCAATTAACAGAAGATATATCCAGGGTTATTGAAAATTCACCTATTGAACGTGTTGAAATTCGTTCCGTATTAACATGTGAATCAAAAAAAGGTGTTTGTGCAAAATGTTACGGACGTAACCTTGCAACTGGTAGAATGGTTCAAAATGGAGAGGCTGTTGGTGTTATTGCAGCCCAATCAATTGGGGAACCAGGAACACAGCTGACATTAAGAACCTTCCACGTGGGTGGTACTGCTGGTAATATTGCAACAGAATCAAGTGTAATATCAAAATATAATGGTATTGCAGAGTTTGAAGAATTGAGAACTGTTGACCATGATACTGATGATGGGAAAAAAGTGAAGATTGTAATAGGACGTATGGCTGAGTTAAAAATTATTGACCCGAATACAAGAATTACTTTATCAACACATTCAATACCATATGGCTCTAAACTTTATATTAAAGATGGTGCGAAAGTAAAAAAGGATGAAAAAATATGTGATTGGGATCCATATAATGCAGTAATTGCTTCTGAAAATTCTGGGAAAATTGAGTTTAAACATTTGATTGAAGGTATCACCTTTAAACAAGAATCAGATGAACATACAGGTTTACTTGAAATTGTAATTATTGAAACGAAAGATAAAACAAAAAATCCTGAAATTAATATTGTTTCTGATGAAGGTGAAATTTTAAGAACATATAACCTTCCAACCGGCGCACATATTATTGCTAAGGAAGGAGATATAGTTAATCAGGGTGATGTTTTTGCTAAAATACCAAGGAACCTGGGAAAAGCTGGTGATATTACCGGTGGTCTGCCTCGTGTTACTGAATTATTTGAAGCAAGAAACCCTTCTAACCCGGCTGTTGTATCAGAAATTGATGGAGTAGTTGCATTTGGTAAAATTAAAAGAGGTAACAGGGAAATAATTGTTACATCAAAATCAGGAAATGAGAAAAAATATCTTGTTTCTTTGTCAAAACAGATACTTGTACAGGCAAATGATTATGTAAAAGCCGGTATACCTCTTTCAGACGGAGCAACAACACCTGCTGATATACTAGCTATAAAAGGACCAACAAAAGTACAAGAATATATTGTTAATGAAGTTCAGGAAGTTTATCGGTTACAAGGTGTAAAAATAAATGATAAGCATTTTGAGGTGATTGTTCGCCAGATGATGAAAAAAGTTATTATTGCAGATTCCGGAGATACAAATTTCCTTGAAAAACAAGTAGTTGATAAAAGGTTATTCATGGAGGAAAACGATGGTATCTTTGGGAAAAAAGTGGTTGTTGATGCTGGTGATTCAACGGCACTTCATCCCGGGCAGGTAGTTTCTGCAAGAAAACTAAGGGATGAAAACTCTTTACTTAAACGTAAAGACCTTGCTTTGGTTGAAACAAGAGATGCTATCCCAGCAACATCAAGTCAGGTTCTTCAGGGAATTACAAAGGCTTCTCTTCAAACAAAAAGCTTTATTTCAGCAGCATCGTTCCAGGAGACCACAAAAGTTCTTAATGAAGCTGCTATTAATGGAAAAGTCGATTACCTTGAAGGATTAAAAGAGAATGTAATTGTTGGCCATTTGATACCAGCAGGAACAGGAAAAAGACAATACAAAAATGTAATTGTAGGTTCCATGGAAGAATATGAGAGCCTTGTTAAAGATAAGAAAGAAGAGTAGAAAGTAAGCAGTTCTCAGTAGGTAGTTTCTCAGTACAATGCTGCCTACTGTAGACTGAAGACTTTTAATTACAAATTAATAAGCCTTATAGAATGGATGATAAAAAAAATCAAAACCAAATTAATATTGAGCTTAATGAAGAAGTTGCTCAAGGTAAATATTCTAACCTGGCAATTATTACTCATTCAAGTAGTGAATTTGTTGTTGACTTTGTAAGAGTTATGCCCGGAGTTCCGAAAGCCCAGGTTAATTCACGAATAATTCTTACACCTGAACATGCAAAACGATTAATGTTGGCCTTACAGGAAAATGTTAAGAAGTTTGAATCATTACATGGCCCGATTAAAAATATTGATACTTCGGGTACGCCCATGATGCCACTAACTTTTGGTGGACCAACAGCCGAAGCGTAATTCAGATATTGATTTTAATAAATATTAAAAAAGACTATCCTTAATGGATGGTCTTTTTTATTTAAGTACCTTGAATTCAACTCACCGATTTTTTTTCGCTTTCCAAATTCTCGTCTTCTTCAGTATCATTATCCATTACGGGGTGCAATTAACCATAGGCAACCTCTAAATATCCCAACTTCTTCGTTACTCTGATTTTTTAAGACACTCATTTACAGAAGTAAAATCGAGCCTAAAAAAATCAGAAAGCCTCGAATTTTGAATTTTTAGAGATCACCCATATCCTAGAGTGCTTGAATTAGAAAATTAACCCGCATTATTCATGGTTTTTTCTAACCATGAATCTAAAATGCGAGAAACCCCGACTTAGGGAAACTTAATTTTGATTACTCAAAATTATAGCTGAACTTAGACGCTATCTGTGATAGCAAAAATTCTATGAATTTTTGGGGTTAACACCCTCACTTTACAAAGAACATTGAGCACTATTATCACCTAATGGCTATTATATTATTCATTGAAAAAGAATTTGCAAACAAACTATTTTTTTAGTTGCTATAACGAATTTTATAGTTATATTTGTTCTGTCAACATTTCTTTATCGTAATAAAAATCAAGTGTAATGATTACAAAACAATTAACAAAACGTGAAGAGGATGTAATGAAGATCTTATGGGAAGCTGGAAAAGGATTTGTAAAAGATCTGCTAAATAAACATCCCGATCCTAAACCTCATTACAACACATTTAGTACAATTATTAGAGGCCTGGAAGATAAGGGATTTGTAGCACATAATTCTTATGGAAACTCGCATGAATACTATCCTGCTGTGACTAAAGAAGATTACCGGAAAATGTCAATTAAAAATATGGTTTCTGACTATTTTGAGTCTTCCTATAAAAACGTGGTATCTTTTTTTGTAAAAGAAGAAAAACTAAATATAGATGATTTGAAAGAGTTAATTGACTTGATAGAAAATAAGAACAAAAATCAATAAACCATGGCAATAACATTTTTTGAATTCCAAATAAAAGGTGGAATACTTCTAGCTATTTCCGTGTTAATTTATATCCTGTTTTTATCTAATGACAATTTTTTAAACCGAAATAGAGCATATTTAATAAGTAACCTTTTTTTACCATGGATTATTCCGTTGATTGCTATGCCGTTATGGGTGAAAGATTTGTTATTTGGAACACCTGATATTGCAAATATTCCAGTTACCCCGCTGGTAGTTAATAATGCTGCTCATATACCTGTACCAATTCCTGCAGAAAGTTCATTCTCATGGGAGATGGCAGGATTATTTCTGTACGGTTTCATAAGTTTTGTATTACTGATAAAGCTATTATGGGCTTATAATTATACGATCAGGTTAAAAAAACGCTCAGAATTAAAAAGATTTAAAGGATTTCAGCTTGCAATTTTACCGGATAAACAAACAGGCCCATTTTCTTTTTTTCGAACTATATTTTTACCAAAAAGTTTGGAAAAAAATATTGACAAAGACCTAGTTCTTGAGCATGAGAAAACTCATATCGCTCAATGGCATTCAATTGACATTTCTCTGGCCGAACTGTTATTAGTATTTCATTGGTGGAATCCCTTTGCATGGTGGTTACGAAAGCTAATTGCCCTAAACCATGATTACAGTGTTGACAAAATCATGCTAAAACAAGCTTCTGAACCAAAACGATATCAATATTCCCTGATAAATATTTTGTCAGGAAATAATCAAATACAATTAGTTAATCATTTTAATAAAAATCTTACAAAAAAACGCATAATTATGATGAATAAAGAAAATTCAAACAGGTATACAAGCTGGTTAAAAGGAATTATAATAGTGCCTTTAATAACATTATTTTTTTTAGGATTTACTAATTCTGACAAAATCAATAATAATCCGCCAAAAGAGGCTCCTGTTTATACAACTAGTAACGTAGGTAAAATCAAATTAAAAGATAATATTGTTGCCACACAGGAAAGCAAACTAACTAATACCAAGTCTAAGGTCAATAAAAAAGAAGAACAAGTTAAACCGACATTAACTAAGGTTCATACTGAAACTAAGGTTCAAAAGAAGGTTAAAGGAAAAGTAAGCTCAAAAGAAACACAAAACCCCATTAAGGATGTTAAAATTTACAACAAATACGGGGAATTGCAGGCTACAAGCAATGAAAAAGGTGAATTTTCTTTCAGTTTTGTTGGAAACCAAAAAATACCAAAAGAGCATCAAGGTGAAATTTTGTTTGTAAAAAAAGGTTTTCAACCACGGCATTACAAATTAGACCTGATGGCAAGTACAAAAAAAGTAAATATTGAGCTTGAAACAGAAATTAAAACCACCTCAGAAAAATTAGAAAATAAGTATGAAGTTAAAGGTTTCTTAAATACCCTCTTAAACAATAATAATATTGATAAGTACAGACAGCCCTTATATATTATTGATGGTAAAGTATCAACCATAAACACCATAAACAGCTTGAATCCTAATTCAATAGAATCCATTTCAGTATTAAAAGGTAAAACAGCGACTGCTCTTTATGGCAACAAAGGAAAAAATGACGTAATATCAGTATCATTAAAAAAGAACCCGATAGATAATTCTAAAAAAATAATTATATCATCATTTTCTAATGATGATGTTAAGGATGTGCCACTTATTATTATCAATGGTAAAGAGTCAACAAAAGCAGAGCTGAAAAAACTAGATCCTGAGTCAGTTGAATCAATGGAAGTGATAAAAGACAAAACGGGTATTGAAAAATATGGTATTAAAGCAAAAAATGGTGTTGTGATTGTTAAATTAAAGGAAACTGATAACAAATAATAATACGTACAGATTAAAGTATATAAAAAAACCACAAACAAGAAATAATTTAATTCATGAAAAAATTTAAATTATTAGCAATGCTTCTCTTTATTATTGGAAACGTAGCTGCACAAGAAAATATAGAAAAGAATGCTCTTTTTCATGCAGCGCAAATGGCAAAGTGCTTCAATAGCAGGGATTATCAAAAATACGTTGACTACTTGCTCCCTTCCCAGTATGGTAATGATCAGGCAAATAAAGATAAATATGCCGGCATGTGGCAAAAAATAATGGCATCTGACACAGCTAAGACAGAAATTATTAGTGTCTTAAAATTTTCAATCCATAAAAATCAATACCAAGCATTATTCCAAAATAAGTTTCGTAATTCATTAGGATATGTTTTGGGAATTTCAAACAATAATGGGCAAAATTGGTTTTTTACCCAGTTTATGTCAACTAAAATGCAGTTTACATTTATCTTAAAGATGATTCCTTCATTAGATTCTACTTTTTCGAAAATTATAGATCCCAGGTTTGGAAAAAGAATTAGTTACGAAACTGGAAAGACTATTGCACCTTTTAAATACACAGACATTAATGGTAATTTACTTTCTTCTGACTCATTAAAAGGTAAAGTAATCGCTTTAAATTTTTGGAGCATAACCTGTGGTCCATGTATTGCTGAAATGCCTGAACTCAATGCATTAGTTGAAAATATGAAAGGAAAAGATGTAGTATTTATTGCCCCTGCGACTCATACCCCTAAGGAAAAACTTATAAATGATTTTTTACCAAAACATCCTTTTTCTTATGATATCGTGTTAATTAATAGCGATGATTATAGCATCAATTCGTTTCCAACCCATATTTTAATTAACCAAAACCTTGAAGTTGTAGATAGGTTAACAGGTTATCATAAAGATCATATTAAAAAAATAGAACAAATAATAGATGACTTATTAAAATAATAATTTCGCATAATAAAAAAATATGTTGAAAATTCTCAATTTGACTTTAGTGAGTCAAAATAAAATCAAAATAAAAAAATTGGCTACATGGTAAATGAAAGTATTATACTTTTAATCCCTTTCAGATTTTAGCCAAAAGAAAGCATTAAAATAAATACTATACATAATGAAAATAAGAATAATTTTAACAACACTTTTTTTATCCATATTAACTAATTCTACATTTAGTCAACAAGGTGATTCTTTAAAAATTGATATTACTGGTGTTGAGTCTACGGAATTATTGGATTTTTATCGCTTTGAAAATATCAACTATTTCAAAATAAATATTTCAGGCAAAGAAATAAAGAATAAGTACTTCCTTTTAACCTCAAATGAATATTGGAAGGATAAAAAAGTAAAAACTGATACTATTGTTTATACTAAAAGGTTTCAATTGCAAAATGAAATTGATACGGTAAAAATTAGAATAATGTCAAAAAAAGAAAAATCCGACACAGTTAAATTTCAATTTCACTTACCCCGATTTTCGATAATAAAGAAATTTGGAACAACAAATAAAGATATGTACAGTTTGAGGGTTACATCAAATCGTGAAAAGCTATTTGCGAAAAATGCTCCTATTAATTTTCTGGTTTACAGCTTACCATATAAAGTACCCAATAGTCCAGGTCGTTTTTCATATTGTGCGTTAACCCGTGAAGGTACTCCTCCAGACGAATGGGGAGCGAAATTTGGAGTAGAGCATTATATTGTATTTAAGTTTACCCTGATTGAATAGTCAGATACAACAACTACCAAACCGTACAATGATAACATCTTAAAGTTGAATGTTTACTTATTTCACTACTCTAAATTCAACCCTTCGGTTTTTGGCTTTACCTTCTTCCGTATCATTTTTTGTTACAGGATGAGATTCACCATAACCCACAGATGATAAATTTGATTGTTTACAGCCCTGTTTAATTAAGTAATTTTTTACTGCATCTGCCCTTTTTTTTGAGAGCTGTTTGTTGTATTGTGTTGTTCCTGTATTATCGGTATGACCAGAGATTTCAATCTTTAAACCCTCATTTTTTTTAATAAACGTAACCAAACGGTTCAATTCTAAATAAGATTCCGGTCTTAATTGGTATTTATTATGCTCAAAAAATACATTTTCCAATGGAATTGCCACTTGGTTATTAATAATTTCGACATATGATCGCAGTACAAAGTTCTTCTCAATCTCTATCTGTTCTTTTTGATTTGTTAAATCAACATTCCCGGAAAGTGGAAAATAGTTTTTGTGGTCGATATAGTAACCGTAATTTTTTCCCAATGGTAATATAATTAAATAGCTTCCATCATTAATATCTGATTCTGAAAACCCTATAAGTTTTCCGGTTGTTAAATCTTCCCATTTTATTTTGGCATGTTCAAATTCCTCATCCGAATTTTTAATGGTCCCAAATATTACGGCAACCGCTTCAGGCCTCATAGAAACAGGCAATTCCATTTGATAAATATCATAGTTATCAGTCTCAAAAACAGACAAATAAGCCATTTTCCCATCTGTTGAAATTTTATAATCATATTCATCACCAAATGAATTTATTTCTTTGCCAAGGTTAACAGGTTCTGACCATTCAGTCCAACTTGTATCATTTAAACGGGTAGTTTTAAAAACATCCAACTTACCAAGCCCTGCATGGCCATCAGAACTAAAATACAAGGTTTTCATATCAGGGTGCAAAAACGGACTTCGTTCAGCATAAGGAGTGTTTATTTTTTCACCTATGTTTACAGGTTTTGACCAACCATCTTCAGTTTTCTCTGAAACATAAATATCGAGGTTTCCGGCATAGCTACCATGAAAATTTTTTCCAAATACATGGTGTTGACCAATATTTCCTTTCCTGTCTGATATAAATAAAATTGCATTGCCATCAGAAGTCATCATTGCATCCGCCTCCCATGATTTTTCAGTATTAACTGATGGAAATGGCCTTGCGATGCCCCAACCTGAATAAGTTTTGTCACTATAATAAATATCTGTATTAGCATATAGTAGAAGCCTGTTACCATCAGCCGAAATTGCCAAGGGGGCTTCATGAGCATAGGGTGTATTTATACCCCTAATCAGTTCAGGTTCTGTCCATGAATTGTTTATAAATTTTGAAACAAATATATCTTCCCCACCAATGCTACCTTCCCTCTTTCTTCCACAAAAATATAGCCGCTTACCACTTGCACTTATAACTGGTGCATATTCGTGACCATTTGTATTTATTTTAGTGCTGATATTTTCTTTTTGTATTTTCTCGCCTGCCGCCCCCAACATTTGAATTGTTTTATTAATTCTCTCATCATCAGGAAAATACGATTCGTATTCCTCAAGTATTTCTATAGCTGAAGACCAGTCTCTTTGAATAAGCTCAGGTGTTAAAATCCGTTGTAATGCAACAAATGCCAATTCAGTAGGTGCTGCCTTTTTTATATAGGTTTCATAAACTGATAGCATCCCGT
Source organism: Bacteroidota bacterium (assembly GCA_039714415.1). Lineage (GTDB taxonomy): Bacteria > Bacteroidota > Bacteroidia > Bacteroidales > NBLH01 > NBLH01. The sequence goes on along the minus strand of JBDLJL010000004.1, from coordinate 52,886 downwards.
AACTAAATGTTTTATCAAGATCAAGTTTGTCAGCTAAATAAGCATTTCCCAAATCCCTTTTTAATCTTTCAGGATATATAAATCCCGGATATTTATCAACGAATTTGAGAAAAGGTTCTAATTCGCCACTAGCAGCGCACTCCTCGTATTCAAAAACAATTAAGCTTTCAATAATCTTTTTTACTGAGTCGGCCTGTTGAGATTTTGGATATTTCTTTAAAAATGCCTGGTAAGTATCAATATTATTCTGATCGAGACAGTTTTTGAACACCATTTCATTCCTAAAATGAACCGCTTTTTTGTTTATGGCAGAATCTTTATAAACATAAATAAATTCATCCATTTTTTCAACTGAACCAGAATTGCAAGCCTCTAAAAAAGCCCCGTCTAAAATCCGGCTTCTCAACTCATTAACAGATGAAGCATTTAACCCATATTTTGAAGAATAAGTTAATTTATCGCTTTCAGGAAGCTTATAAAATCGTTTCTGAACATAAAGAATTGATTTATATGACAAACGGTATTTGTACTTGTAATAGTTGGTATCGGCATAAATTAAAGCAAGCCCATATTTTGAAGGAAGAGTTTCCTTTTTTTTACTTATTGAATTTCTAAAAATATCTATTGCCTGCTTATACTCCTTTTTTTCATATAACTGATAGGCCTTTGAAATATTTTGGGATTGAGCACTTTTCAAAAAGAAAATGAGTAATCCAAATAGTATTATTCTTTTATTGAGGATCATACCTTTAATTTATTAATAAAATGGCATATCTAAAATCTGATAAAGTCAAGCAATTATAGAATCGCAGCCAAAGAACCAAAAATCAATATAGAAAATATCAAAATTAACAAAAACAGGGATGAAAGAACAATTCCTATAATTGATGTAATATAACCAACTCTTAAATTCTTATATGACTCCTTTTTATATAACTCCGGTGCCAGTTGATATAATTCATAAGGTTTTTTATACAATTTAAGTGCAACAATGCCCATAACTAAGCCCGGCAAACCCAAAATAAAACAAGAGAAGATTGAAAATATCCCTAATACAAGAACCGTATTTGAGTTGGGTAAATCAACCAAAATTATATCGTTATCTTGATTCGCGTTTTTTGATATTGACATATTTGTTAAATTATAAATTTTAGATTAAAGATTATAAATTGAATTACTTAATTTGCAGTTTTATTTTGTACCTTTCCCTTCCAAACACGATATAGAATAAAACTTACTATTGAAATAGCAGGTAATAAACAATATAGCAATTTAATAGTTTAGACATTTAGCAATTTAATAAAATATGAAACAACAATTATTAAAACATTAAATATAAAAAGATATTTCAAAATTTCTGCCCCATATTTTAATTCAAAAATCAAATGAACTAATAACATTAAAAATAAGAAAAATAAAGGAATCAAAACGGGATAGTATTGAATACTTTCCATAAAATTACCCTTCAGCAATTCAATAAGTGCCCTTTGCATTCCACATCCGGGGCATTCTATCCCAAAGTAATAATGATAAGGGCAGATTTGTGAATTTGTTTCCAGCCATGTAATTACACTTTCTAACATTTTTACCCGTTATTAACAATATTCCAAATGTAATAGTAAATTGACCTAAATTAAATTATATATCTTTACATTTTGGCTGTTAAATTATAAAATTTTGCGAAATTCAATACTTTAATTATATATTTTTTGATATTTTGTAAATTATTGTTTACTTTTGAAAAAAATTTTGTTGATTACTATGCATCAATTTCAAGCAGGGTATTTTATAAATGGTATTTTTGATTTATTCATCAATAAGCTGGAAAAAGAAAGAATAACCGGGATTGTTCATCAACTCTGTTATTTTGATTTGGAAACAAAAGATGAATTAAAACACAAAGATTTTAGATATTCTGCTGATGTAAAAACAATTAATAATCTTATTTGTAAAGGGTTACCGACAAACCCGTCTTTGTTCATTGAAGAAATGCTCTCAACAGCATTCGGACAGACAAAAAAAGAGAATGACCTGTTTCATTCTGTTAAATACTCTTTTGATAATAATAACCTAAATGAGGAGATCATCAGGGCATTACATATTATTGACCCTCGAATAAAGAAAGAGTCTCAATTTCAAACTATAAATACTGATTCAGATTATAACCAGTTTAAAGATGACTTTCTGCAGTCATTATTGCCTGAATACCTGGGAGAAGCCTTCATACAATTAATTGAAACAAACAGAACCTACAGTTCGCTTGCCGGATTTGAAAGACCTTTATCAAATTCCAGTTTCAAAGAAAAGTATTCGCCTATATTGGATAAAAAAATAGATTTTGTTCTTGAAATTCCCTATGAAAATGGAAGTAATAAAGGTTTCATCATTGAAATTGATGATACACCTGTTGAAACTAGCTATGATTATCAAACGGATATTCTAAAAAAAGAATATGCCAGTGAGATAAAATGGGCCGAACCTTTTTCGTTTGAAACAGAAAAATTTGCCAATAGCAGTGAAGAATTAAGACCGGTTATTGATTTTACATATAACCCGTATTTTGACACCATATCAAAAAACTACCGCAGCCCATTATATAAATCCAAAGATGGTTTAGATGCTTTGCAATTAGCTCTAAGCCCAATTGCTGTTGCAAGGATTCAGAAAACCGTAATTGAATATATTCTGTCGGGAAAACTTAGTTTAGATGCCCGGAGCTGGTCAATTGGGGTAATTGAACGTGATGTACCATGTGCCTATCTGGCTTTTCAGGATTTAAAACTATTATTTAATAATTTATTTGCCCTAAAAGGTGAAAACAAGACGCTACCTGAAATTAATTTGAACATATACAGAACGAAGGATTTTAAAGGTGCAAAGCTAAATACTCTGTATTCAGGAAATATCAAAAGTGTGGATAGTTTTGATGAAGAACTGGCTTTTGATTTATTAATTGACATATCAGTTCTACAAAGAAGTAAATTGTTAAATCCGGAATATCATACAAAATCAAAACACCTTGCAAAAATACACTCTGTTCGAAGTATTAGTTCAAAAAGAAGGTTTCTAACCGACAAGCACATCCGGTATTTTGATGTAAAAAGCGGAAACAGTGAAACGAAAAAAACAGACAAAGCACGTGAAGCCCTAAAATATTTTCTGAAAAATTTATTTCGAAAAGAAAATTTTCTTCCGGGACAACTAGAAATTCTGAATAAAAGCTTACAACAGAATAATACACTTGGCATATTACCCGCAGGTGGTGGTAAAAGTATAGCATATCAGCTTGCTGCCCTTCTACAACCTGGCTTTTCTGTTGTTGTTAGCCCACTGATGCCGGTAATGACTGACCAAATAAAGACGCTTAATAATTCCGGAATTGATGGAGTAAGCTATATCAATGCCTCAGTTAAAAAAGCAGATGAGATTATTTATAAATTTACAGGAATTGAAAATGCTGAATCATTATTTATATTCACAGAGCCTGAATATATAAGAAATAAAAAATTCCAGGTATTACTAGAAAGCCTTCCGGTCAACAAAGTCTATCCTGCATATTTTATTGTTGATGAAGCACATTGTATCTCGGAATGGGGACATGATTTCAGGCCCGAATATCATAAACTTGGAGAAATCTCCCGAAAAATTCTTAAATTTAAAAAACCGGGATATACCCCAATTTTAGCATTAACTGGTACTGCAAGTTATAATGTCCAATTCGATTTGCAAAATGAGCTTTTTATAGAAACTGAAAACATCATCCGACCTAAATTTGATCAAGCTAAATTAAAATTTAAAGTTGTAGATGTAAGCAGTTCTGCAATTAAACCGGAAATGCCACTTTCCCAAATAGAATATCTTTCAGGAAGCAGAAAACAAGTGCATTTTACCTTCTTAATGGAAGAATTATTTCCTAATGGAAAATCAAAAAACCAGGGAAATGATACGATAATATTTTGCCCCAAACCCTATGGCCAAATAGGTATTTCAGATGAACAGGGTGATGGTTTAGCAGATAAAATTGAAGTCAATTTTGAAAAATTAAGGATTGGCAAGTTTTGGGGTGCCTCTAATGACGGTACTGATAGTGTCCCGGTAACTTTAGCAGAAGAATCTGAAAAATACCATCAGGAATTTCTTGACAAGAAAATTGATGTTTTGGTTGCTACAAAATCATTTGGTATAGGCATAAATAAGCCAGACATCAGGAATATTATTTATTTCAACATGCCTCATTCAGTTGAAAGTTTTATTCAACAAAGCTATAGGGCCGGCCGCGATGGCAAGGAAACCATTTGTACTGTACTTATTGACAATCAATTAATACAAATCCCGAAAGGATCATTGCTAAAAGACTACTATAAACCTGATCAAATCCAGATAGATAAGTATTTTGCACTTGAAGCTTTGTTGAAAAGCTACAAAGGTAAAAAGAAAGAAAAAACTGTACTAAACGAATTACTGTACGAAAATGCTAATGATGAATCTTATTTAAATATTCTTCGTGAAGTATATCTAAATGAATTTAATAATAGTATAGATTTCAATTTTCAACCAGAAGACACTCCTTCCAGATTGTATCTAAACTCAGGAGATAAAACATATGGATATATAGATTTAATCAATAAAAGTATTCACTGTGAAGAATCTTCTTTTGACAAAATAATTAGCAGAAAACGCCTTTTGTTTATTCTGGAAGAAATAAAAAAGCGATGCTCCGGTGAAAAAACAGTTCTTTGCTTAAAGAAAGAGAGAAAACTTCAACAAAATAATGGTATTTCAGGTCTGCTTGAGTCTATGAAAACAAAGGAACAGACAGAAATTATAATTCCTTTCAACAATAAGGTAATTGAACAAATTGCTATTTACCTTCAAAAAAATGTATCAGATAGTTTTACCAAAAAACTAATTTCAAAAATTTATAATGAAACAAGCTCGTTTGAAGAATTTTTTAAACAATTAAATGAAATAAATTATATTGGGATTAAATCCAGTAAAATTAATATTGAAAAAGAAGTTGGTGATTTATATTATAAAATCAGGCAAAAAAACGAAACCTTTTTAGCTATTTACCGGTTAAGCAAGCTTGGAGTTATCGATGAATTTACAATTAACTCGGTCGAATTTCATTTTAATATCAGGCTTAAGAAGAAAAGCCCGGAGTTATTTGTTTTAAACCAAAATAAAATCATTCAGCGATTTATTTTAAAAGATAAATACGAAGAAATTAAAAAGGAAAGTTCTAAGCTTTCCGGAACAGGTATTGAAAAAGCAATTCAAGCTCATATAAATTTTGTTTATGACTATATTATTACCGAGCGAATTAATTCAACAAATATTTTAGCTCAAATTCTTAATACCCTGAAAAGTTCAGATAAATCAGCCATCAAATATCCTGAGCTTGATGAATATTTTTCAAACTATTTTACAGCTAAGTTTTCCAATCAAAGATTTTCATCAATTGAAAACACAGAACCTCTTAATCAAAACAACCAAACTTTTGAAACAATTAACTCTTATATTTTTAATGTTAGACAATATGAAGATAACTGGCTGCATTTAAAAAATTCAACAAAACAAATTGCAGAAAATCACCCTGATAATTACTTATCACTATTATTAAATGCTTTTGCTGAACTGATGAGCGGACAAGACAATGAAGAAATTATTGATTTTGCCCTTGACCAAATTTCAAGGGGTTTTATAAGGATGAGGCAGAAACCGAATTTCGATTACGAATCATATTTAACAGAAATAAAATCATTCCTGGATTATTTATATCAAAACAGGAGTGACCTGAAAGAGCATTATGAAGATATTCTGTGGCTACGGCTGCACTACACCTGGCTGAAAGACTTTAATAAAAAACTTAATTCGTCTGATAAAGGAATTGGTCATTAGCCATTGATAGTTATTAACGTAGTTATGATATTTGGTGAATATCAGGACAAAAAACAGTTATGACAGCGAAGCTAATTGAAAACTAATGACAGCAAAGCAAATGACAATATATGACAGCAAAGCGAAATGACAATATATTTAAAGAGATATAATTTTACTATTAATCAAACCATATAACAATACAACCATACAACAATTTAACAATACAAGCCATGAACGAAAAAATCAACAAAGAACTGATTAAGATTCAAGATGAATTATCAACTTTAGATAATGCTGTGCTTCAAATTGATAAAGCAGGAATAACGGCTGCTGAGCTAATAAAAACAATACGTGAAGTACAGGGAAAATACAGTAACCACCTTGAATTTATTCAGAATAAAGTAGATGAATTGCTTGAAAAGTCTGGAAAGAACGCTGAAGAAAAACTAGAAGAAATAAGAAAAATATTCGTTGATTACCATAACGAAACAATAATAAGTCAGCAAACCAATAATGACTTAATTGAATCGACAATTAAAAAAAACAATGAACAAATCGATGCACTAACATCAAAACATGGGCAACAGGTTGAAGATGTAAGTAAGCTAATGGATGGTTATATGGATCTGGCAAAAGCATCAGCTACCCTAAACCAGGAGATTCAGGATGTTGATTTCCCAACTCGTTTGCAAAATCTTGAAAATGCAGCCAAACAATTAAATCAGGTTCAGATTCAGCTAAATAATGATATTCAATCCGTAGATGAGACTGAACAGGAGATACTTGCAAAGCTTAAAAAGCAAAACCGCCGCTCAGGCATTAGCTTGATTTTCAATATTTTAATATTTATTATTGTATTAGGTGTGGGGCTGGAAGTAATGTTTCACTATTTTCCTGAAATGCTGGAAATGATGAAGCAATATACCAATTAGCAATCTAGTAGTGCGTTTTTTAAATAACATAGTATAAATTTGTTTTAGGTTTTTTCTTTAGGCAAGGCAAAATTTGCAGCTTAACCGACATCTTATACGTGACATAACACTAGTTGAGTATGAATTATAGCCACAGGTTCACAGATTAATTAAAATCTGTGAACCTGTGGCTTTCTCTTTCATAAGTGTTTTATAGACAAACCAACAGAATTATGGAAAAATTAAAAGACAATCCCCAATTAATAGATTTTCAGGAATATATTAAACTTTTGGCAGAAGAAAGGGGTTGGGATAAAAATAACCCACTGGAAATATTCCTGCTTTTTTCTGAAGAAATTGGTGAATTGGCCAAAGCGATTAGAAATAAGATGGAACTATATCATGAACCGGGAAAAAAAATCAAACCCAATGAGCTGGAATATGAATTTGCCGATGTTTTTAGCTATTTGCTGGATTTAGCTAACCAATTTGATATTGACCTGGAAAAAGCTTTTAGAGAAAAAGAAGAAGAGAATTTGAAAAGGACATGGACTAATATGAAGTGAGATTTCTGATTTAAGGTTTTAGAAATAGAATTTCAAAACGGTATAACATTACAACCATTAACAGTATAACAATTTTATATTTGTTATACCTCTATAATACTTTTTCAATCATTTCATGATTTAATAAGTACAATAATTTCTATCTTTGCGATCCTCTTCAAGAGGTTTAATACTAAAAACAAAACAAGCTAAATATTTTACATTTTAAGAGTTAAAAATGGAATTTGATAATTTATCCGCCATATCGCCTGTTGATGGGCGTTACAGAACTAAAACAGAAGTGCTTGCAAAATACTTTTCGGAATATGCATTAATTAAATACAGGGTACTGGTTGAGGTTGAATATTTTATTGCCCTTTGTGAATTACCACTGGAACAACTAAAAACCTTTGACCGAAAAAACTATAAAATCTTACGCTATATTTATCAGGATTTTTCTCTTGAAGATGCTCAAAAAATAAAAAACATAGAAAAAATAACCAATCACGATGTAAAAGCGGTTGAATATTTCATTAAAGAAAAGTTTGATCAATTAGAAATTTCTGAATTCAAAGAATTTATCCATTTTGGTTTAACATCGCAGGATATTAATAATACAGCAACGCCCTATTCTTTACAGGATGCAATGAGTTATGTTTATTATCCTGTTATCGAGCGTTTAATAACTAAGCTAACAGAATTGGCTATTGAATGGCAGGAAATTTCTATGCTCGCAAGAACACATGGCCAACCTGCATCCCCTACCCGATTAGGAAAAGAAATTGATGTTTTTTTGGAAAGAATTCAAAAACAAATGGCCTTATTACGATTAATTCCGTTTTCAGCAAAATTTGGTGGGGCAACAGGAAATTTTAATGCACATCACGTGGCATACCCGGAAATAAAATGGGCAGAATTTGCAAATTCTTTTGTCAATCATGTGTTAAACCTTGATCGTTCACAAACCACTACTCAAATTGAGCACTATGATAATTTGGGAGCACTTTTCGACAATTTAAAAAGAATAAACACAATACTTCTTGATCTGGCAAAAGATTTCTGGACTTATATTTCAACTGACTATTTTAAACAAAAGATTAAAAAGGGTGAAGTTGGTTCATCTGCCATGCCACATAAAGTAAACCCAATTGATTTTGAAAATGCTGAAGGTAACCTTGGTATAGCCAATGCTTTGTTTGAACACTTATCGGCAAAATTGCCTATTTCTCGACTGCAAAGAGATTTAACAGACTCTACGGTTCTAAGAAACCTGGGAATGCCTTTTGGGCACACCATTATTGCTTTTGAATCACTAATAAAAGGTCTTGAAAAACTGGTGCTTAATAAAACAGCAATTGATCGGGATTTGGAAAATAACTGGGCCGTGGTAGCTGAAGCAATTCAAACCATATTGCGCCGTGAAAACTATCCTAACCCCTATGAAGCATTAAAAGATCTAACAAGAACCAACCAGGTAATAAATAAAGAATCTATGCACCAGTTTATTGATAATTTAAATGTTGACAATAAGGTTAAGGAAGAGCTAAAAAGTATTAACCCTGAGAATTATACAGGAATATAATAACTAAACAATTTTATAATTCTTATAGCCTATTTCAATACCGAAATACTTTTTTACAAGGTTTTTGAATCTATTTTTAAGATTTAACTTGTTCTGGGAAATATCATATTCAAAGAGCCAATTTTTTTGGGCAATTAATTCTTTCATTACCTTTGGTTGTGTACCTTCAAAATGAGCTAATTCATCAATATTAGAGTAATCAAATTTAAACTCATCATTTATCCACTGATCTGAATGCCAGAGTTTCTGAAAGTTTGTAACTTTCTGCTCTTGCATTTCAGGTGGTTTTACCCACCCATAATGATACATATAAGCATTTATTGGTTTAACCCTTAGTTTTTTATTATTCCCTTTTCGAAATCCCTGGGCATCTTTAAAAGAGTATATTTTTTTATCGTTTTTTATGAGCCTTATTTCTCTTGGATACCATTTTGCCGAATCACCAACATAGTCATAAGAACCATAAAAATGAAGATATTTAAATAATAAGCCATCAACTTTCTTATCATCTTTCCATAATTTCATTTGTTTCTTAATTTCTGGCAGGTATTTCTCATGCACCACCTCATCACCCTGTATGTAAAATGCCCAATCAGAATCACCTGCAATTGCCTGAAATGCTTTGTTGGTTTCTATTGCAAGTACTTTACCACCTTCCCTTAAGGAATCATCCCAAATGGTTTCAATTATTTTAATTTTATCCGGTGCTATTTGTTTTATCAATTCAAGCGTATTATCATCTGATTTCCCAACAGCTATGTAAAAATCATCACAGACAGGAAGTATCGATTTAATAGCTTCAATAATAGGAAATCCAAACTTTTCAGCATTTCGGATGAAAGAAAAACCGCTTACTTTCATATGTATATTATTAAATTTGGCTTTGGTTTAAAATAATGGTGACACATAAAGACACCTATTATGCCCTAATTAACAGGCAACTGGTAATTAGTTCTTGAACAGAAAAGGGTTCGCCATCAAAAATCGATTTACCCCAAACCCTAAAGAGAGCAGGTTTTCAATGACTTCACCCTTTAGGGAAGAGCTTAAAAGTCATTGAAAATCGAAATTTAATACTTTTTCGTTCAAAGGCTAATTAAAAACTATAGCCTTAAATTCTTATTCAATTTCTTCTTCATTAATATAAATACGTTCAGTTATATCAGAAACCATATTTACTTTAAAAGCAGAATAAAATTCTTTTTTATCTTTTTCGGTAAGTTTATGGGCTTTAGTATCCCTTATTAATAATGCTTCTGTTATTGCTATTACCCCTTCAAAATATTTCGATGAAAAATTTATTCCACTTCCCGCTTTTGCTTTTAAACGGACAAGGGCATAAATTCCATCAACCTGGGGTTTGATAACAGTCATGCACAAATCAGCAAGTTTTTCAATTTCAACTTTATGATTTTCTTTTGTCAGGAAAACATTATGTACCTGGTTTTTTAAAAACAATTCATACTTTTTATCAATTTTTTTAAACAGATTGTTAATTTTCGTAACAGAAACTGTCTTACGGCCAACTCCTAAAATATTTCTTACGAGTAGATATATAACAACAATTATTACAAAATAAAACAAAAATTCAGCAGCTAACTTCATATAATAAATATTTAAATACTATTTAAAATTCAACGAATATATATACTTTTGGTCTTTATTTACAAAGATAAAACAATAATTTCCCTTAGTGAAGGAATCACATTTATTAAAATATCCATCATTGAGGGTTTCATAAGCAGATAAATGAAAGAGTTTATAAAAATAGTATTACCATATATAAAGCCATATAAAATTAATGCGCTTTTAAATATTTTATTGAATATATTAGGAGCTGTATTTTCTTTATTTTCTCTAACCTTATTAATACCTTTTCTTGGGATTTTGTTTGAAAGTCAAGAACTAATTCTGGAAAAACCAGATTTTGTATTTAAATCAGAAGCTATTTTAAACTATTTTAATTATTATATAAGCCTGATAATCATAGAGGAAGGGAAGATAACAGCTCTATTGTATGTAAGTATATTTGTATTAGTTGCGATACTTTTAAAAAACCTGTTTATCTATTTTGCAAATTTTTTTATGGCCCCTCTTCGTAATGGTATTGTTAAAGATATCAGGAATAAAATATATAATAAAGTATTAAACCTGCATATTGGATTCTTCTCTGAAGAAAAAAAGGGTGATATTATTTCAAGAATGACTTCAGACGCACAAGAGTTTGAATGGTCTGCCATAGCTTCTATTGAAATGATTTTCAGGGATCCTATTTTAATTATTATTTTCTTTACCTCCTTACTTTTTATAAGCCCGGGCCTAACTTTATTAATAATTGTATTGTTGCCCATCAGCGGACTGATTATTGGCCGAATTGGAAAAAGTCTGAAAAAAACCTCTTCAGAGGCCCGGATAAGAATGGGGACTCTCCTTTCATATATGGAAGAGACCATCGGGGGCTTGAGAATTATCAAAGCTTTTAATGCAGAAAAGAAAATAGAACAACGGTTTTTAAATGAGAATCAAGGCTATACTAAAATTGTAAACCGTGTTTTCAGACGAGAATATTTAGCTTCACCTTTAAGTGAATTTTTAGGCGTGCTTACATTAATGATTGTTATGTACTATGGCGCAACCATGGTGCTTGGTGAACAAAGTGATATGTCGCCCGAAATTTTTATAGGTTACATTGCTATATTCTCCCAAATTATTAATCCTGCAAAAGCGGTAACATCTGCATATTATCGTGTTCAAAAGGGCCTTGCTGCAATGGAGCGTATAAATGTTATTTTAGATACAGAAATAAGCATTAAAGAACAAAAAAATGCCCAATCAATTTCAGAATTTCAAAACAATATAATTTTTGAAAATGTTAGCTTTAAATATACTGAAAATGATGTCCTGAAAAATATAAACATTGAAATAAAAAAAGGCAATACTCTTGCGCTGGTAGGACAATCAGGTTCAGGAAAATCAACATTAGTTGACATGCTCCCCCGGTTTTATGACATTGAAAATGGTACGATTAAGATTGATGGACAATCAATTAAAAACCTTAAAATAAAAAATTTGCGCTCACTAATGGGCAATGTAAATCAAGAATCCATTTTATTTAACGATACCATTTTTAATAATATCGCATTTGGAGTAGAAAGGGCATCGCAGGATGAAGTTATTGCCGCTGCCAAAGTAGCAAATGCTCATGAATTTATAATGGAAACAGCTGAGGGCTACCAAACGAATATTGGTGACCGGGGCAGTAAATTATCAGGTGGTCAGAGACAACGACTCAGTATTGCCCGTGCGGTGTTAAAAAACCCACCAATCCTTATTCTTGATGAGGCAACATCTGCATTGGATACTGAATCAGAGCGCTTAGTTCAAGATGCATTAACAAATTTAATGAAGAACCGTACTTCAATTGTTATTGCCCACAGGTTATCAACAATAAAACATGCTGATGAAATTTGTGTGCTACATGAAGGTAAAATTGTTGAACGTGGAAATCATGAAAATTTAATCAAAAATGATGGGCCTTATAAAAAGCTACATGATTTACAAATGTTTTAACCGGTAGAAAATTATAAGAAAATTATAAGAAAATTTAAACAATTAATAATATTCGTATGAAGATTAGTGGTTTTTCAATGGGTAAAAATGTCGGTAAATTATATTATCCGGTCAAAGAATCAATCATGAGTGTTCTCCCAATGGTTGATGAGTTTATTTTTGCTCTGGGCGATTGTGATGAAGATGATAATACACTAGCTGAAATTGAAAGTATTGGAAGTGATAAAATTAAAATAATACATACTAAATGGGATATTGAAAAATACCCAAGAGGAATGGAACATGCACATCAATCAAATATTGCGAAAGAGCAATGTTCAGGCGATTGGTTAATCTATATTCAAAATGATGAACTTATTCATGAAAAATACCATGAAGGACTACGTAATCTTTGTCAAAAACACCTTGATGATAAAACAGTAGAAGGCTTTTTGTTTGATTATAAACATTTTTGGGGTGATTATGATCATTATCATTTTTCACACCAATGGTATAAAAAAGAAATTCGAATTATAAGAAACAATCCTGAAATTTATTCATGGGAATCAGCCCAGTCATTTAGGCGGATACCTGGTTTTGAAGGACTAAACTTCCGACAACAGAAAGGTACCTATAAACTTAAAGTAGTTAATGCTGGTGCTGATATTTATCATTACGGCTGGGTTAGGCCTCCTAAATTAATGAAAGCTAAGAATAAGGCATTCATGACCAATCATTTAGGTGCCAAAGAAGCCAATGCAAGGTCACAAGGTGTGTTTAGTTATGGTCCCTTAAACAAGCTGCAAATATTTAAAGAAACACATCCTGCCGTTTTAAGTAAATGGATTGAGAAATTTGACTGGAAAGATCAATTGCAATACGATGGCCCTTTACCAACTAACAGGCCTTTGTATAGACATGAAAGACTTAAATACCGTATAATCTCATGGATTGAAAACAACATACTCGGGGGAAGGACCATTGGTGGTTTTAAAAACTACATTCTGCTTAAAAACAAGAACTAAGCTTTTGTAGCAATAGAATAAAACATTTGAACAAATTATTGACTCATGAGAGATTTTTTTCGTTTGGTAATAATATATATCAAACCATATAAAGTTCAGGCATTACTGAATATTCTTTTCAATCTTATATCCGCGTTCTTTTCTTTATTTTCACTAGGATTACTGATTCCTTTTCTCGGAATTCTGTTTGGGAGCAAAGAACTTGTGATACAAAAACCGGAATTGTCTTTCTCAGTAAATGATTTGCTGGATTATTTTTACTATTACATAAGCCGTTTAATTACTGAGAATGGGAAAATACAGGCACTGATTTTTGTTATCATGTTCATAATGATTATGATATTTTTTAAGAACTTTTTTATCTTTTTCGCTAAATTCAATCTTGCATCACTTCGAAATGGAATTATTAAAGACATTAGGAACCTGATTTACAAAAAAGTTTTAAACTTGCATTTGGGATATTTAACAGATGAACAAAAAGGGAATATCATGTCCCGGATGACCACTGATGTTCAAGAATTTGAAATGTCAGCAATCTCTTCCATAACTATGTTTTTTCGTGATCCGATACATATAATTATTTTCCTTATAACTTTATTTTTTATTAGCCCAAGCCTTACTGTATTTATTTTGATATTTCTTCCACTAAGTGGGTTTCTCGTTGGAAAGATAGGGAAAAGCCTAAGAAAAAGCTCCGCAGAATACAGACAAAGAATGGGTACATTAATGTCAATTATTGAAGAAACCGTTGGCGGTCTCAGAATTATTAAAGCCTTTGTTGCCGAAAAAAAAATGCAGGAAAGATTTTATCAGGAAAACGATAAATATACCAGAATAGCAAACAAAATATTCAGGAAAGAGTATTTAGCATCGCCATTAAGTGAATTTTTTGGAGTATTAACATTATTAATTGTTATGTATTATGGTGCAACCATGGTCCTTGGTAATAAAGTAGAAATGCAACCGGAAGTATTTATTGGTTACATTACTATTTTTTCTCAAATAATAAGTCCTGCAAAAGCAGTTACTTCAGCATACTACAAGATACAAAAAGGAATGGCTTCAATTGACAGGATAAATGAAGTGATAAACACAGAAGAAGTAATTAAAGAGTGCGACAAACCTTTGGAAATTAGAGAATTTACATCAAGTATTGAGTTTGAAGATGTTAGTTTTAAATATGAAAAACAACAAGTTCTAAAAAATATTAACTTAAAAGTATCTAAAGGTAAATCACTTGCCTTAGTTGGTCAGTCTGGTTCAGGAAAATCGACACTTGTTGATCTGTTGCCCAGATTTTATGATATAAATGAAGGAGATATTAAAATTGATGGGCTGTCAATCAAAAGCTTAAAAATAAAGGATTTACGTTCATTAATGGGCAATGTTAATCAGGAATCAATATTATTTAACGATACCATCTTCAACAATATAGCTTTTGGAGTAAAAAGTGCAACACCAGAAGAGGTTATTGCAGCAGCCAAAGTAGCAAATGCCCATGAATTTATTTTAGAAACAGCTGAAGGCTATCAAACAAATATTGGTGACAGGGGAAGTAAATTATCCGGTGGTCAGAGACAACGCTTGAGCATTGCCCGGGCAGTGTTAAAAAACCCACCAATCCTTATTCTTGATGAGGCAACTTCTGCATTGGATACTGAATCAGAAAGGCTTGTACAAGATGCATTAACAAATTTAATGAAAAACCGTACATCAATTGTTATTGCCCACAGATTGTCAACAATAAAACATGCCGATGAAATTTGTGTGCTACATGAAGGAAAAATTGTTGAACGTGGAAATCATAAAGACTTAATATTAAAAGATGGTACTTATAAAAAACTGCATGATTTACAGATGTTTTAAAATATTTTAGTTTTTGGATGAAAAAATGGGTATCCTTTTTACATAATTCTTTAAAATAATATAGAGAGTTACCAAAAGTGTAATAAAAATAGAAACATATAAATAACTTATATTAGTTTCTGAATTAACTTTTTGTCCTATTTCAAAACCTGCATAAACATTTATAAAAACAACAGGTATAAACCCTATTGCAGAACCTAATAAATATGTAAACGTTTTTATTTTGGTAAAACCAAACGAATAATTCAAAACCGAAGAGGGTACCACATAAATTGCTCTTAAAAAAATCACTAAAATTATTCCCCTTTTCTCAATTTGCATATTTAGTCTTTCAACTATTTCTTTTTTGCCAAACTTTTGTTCAAACTTTTCTTTAAACAAATACCTTATGCTTATAAAAGTTACAATTAAACCTGCAAGAGTAGCCAACCATGCAAATATAAACCCATAAAATAAACCAAAAATATAACCTGAAAAAATAGTAAAAAACACTCTTGGAATTGCAGCAAGGTTAAAAAGAATATAAATGATCACCATATAAAAAGGTGCAACCATCCCTAAATTTAAGAAATAGTTTTTTACTAACACAATATTTTCAACTTGTAACCATGTTTGCAAATCATAATAAAGAAATAGAGTAATGATTATGCTTATAATAACAAAAAATAATATTTGTAATCCCTTTTTGTTCATCCTTTTAATAAAACATCAAATAATTAGCAAAAAGCTAATATTTTAGTTAAAAATCTAATAATATTAAGGTATTTTCCATTTAAAAATCATGAATAATAGTGAAATTATCATTTCACTCAACATCTCACAAACAACATATTCAACTAATAATCAACAAAATACAGTTGTGTGTGAAAAATTTATAATTTTATTCTTTAAACCTTTGCTTTTTTTAAAATATATCTCATACTTTTACCACCTAAAAATTGAGCAAAAATATGCAAAAATTTAATGTCATTGTCATTCTTGTCGTATTTAGCATTTTTATTATTAGAATGCTGCAAGGGAGAATGATGTGATTAAATAAATAAAAACTTAAAGCGCCATTCTCTCGAAGGACGGCGCTTTTTTTATGTTTAATAATTAAATTAGCTTTTCTTTAAAAAATAACTCTAACAGATGATTAAATGCTAATTTATTACTATACGATATCTATTTAGGAACAAAAAAATAAAGATATATAATGAGCAACCAGTTACGTAGCGATGAAAGTACAAAAGGAAGAAGAATGGCAGGTGCCAGAAGCCTATGGCGCGCAAATGGTGTTAAAGAAAGCCAGTTTGGTAAACCCATTTTTGCTATTGCCAATTCATTTACACAATTTGTTCCAGGGCATGCGCATCTACATGAAGTTGGTCAATATATAAAATCTATTATTGAAGAAAGTGGCTATTTTGCCGCTGAATTCAATACCATTGCCATTGATGATGGAATTGCTATGGGGCATGACGGTATGCTCTATTCCTTACCATCACGTGAGATAATAGCAGACAGCGTGGAATATATGTGCAATGCCCACAAGGCTGATGCCTTAATTTGTATAAGTAATTGCGATAAAATAACACCCGGGATGCTTATGGCAGCCATGCGTTTGAATATCCCAACCATTTTTGTCTCAGGTGGCCCAATGGAGTCAGGTAAGTTTGAAAACAAAAAAATTGATTTGGTCGATGCAATGGTAATGGCCGTTGATGATTCAGTCACTGATAAACAGATTATAGAAATTGAACAAAATGCTTGTCCAACCTGTGGTTCATGCTCAGGTATGTTCACAGCCAACTCAATGAACTCATTAACCGAAGCCCTTGGACTTTCACTACCGGGTAACGGAACTATTGTAGCAACCCATAAAAGCCGCCTTGGTTTATTTGAAAAAGCGACCAAAAGATTAGTTGAAATTACCGAAGAGTTTTATTATAAAGGTAATACAGATGTTCTTCCACATAGTATTGCTACAAAAGATGCCTTTATGAACGCTATGACCCTTGACATTGCCATGGGCGGAAGTACAAATACCGTATTGCATCTTTTGGCTATTGCAAATGAAGCGGGTGTAAATTTTAATATGAAAGATATTGATACACTTTCAAAGAAAGTTCCCAATATCTGCAAAGTAGCACCCAGTTCGCATTACCATATGGAAGATGTTAATAAAGCAGGGGGAATATTAGGAATTCTGGGCGAACTGGAAAAAGCGAACCTGTTAAACTTAGATGTTAAACGTGTGGATTTATCATCACTAAAAGAAGCTATAAACCAATTTGATATTCATAGAAAAACAGCTATTGAAGAAGCATTTAACAATGCAAAGAGTGCTCCCAGGTTGGATGGTAGAAATTTAGAATTGGCATCACAATCAACAATGGAGGAAAAATTGGATCTTGACAGGCATAATGGTTGTATCCGAGATATAGAACATGCTTATAGTAAAGATGGTGGTTTAGCCGTTTTGTATGGTAATATTGCAGAAAACGGTTGCATTATTAAAACTGCAGGTGTAGACGAAGGAATGTTGCAATTTAAAGGTAATGCCAAGGTTTACCATTCACAGGATGATGCAATGAATGCGATATTAAACGACAAAGTTATTGAAGGCGATGTTGTAGTTATCCGTTACGAAGGGCCAAAAGGCGGGCCGGGAATGCAGGAAATGCTCTACCCTACCTCATATTTAAAATCTGCCAAACTAGATAAAAAATGTGCTTTAATTACTGATGGAAGATTTTCCGGAGGTACATCAGGTTTATTAATTGGGCATATTTCACCAGAAGCTGCAGCTGGTGGAGCTATCGCTTTAATCCAGGATGGTGATTCAATAGAAATTGATATCCCGGAAAGACAAATAAATGTATTAATTTCGCAAGAGGAGTTAGACGAAAGAAAAAAGAAAGAAGAACAAAAAGGCACTGATGCATATAAACCTGTTGGAAGAAACAGGAAGGTGTCAAAATCATTAAAAGCATATGCTTTGACAGTATCTTCAGCTGATATGGGTGCTGTTCGAATAATAGATTAGAAAATAGGGAGATGTAAAGATGTGGAAATGTGAAGATGGGGCGATCGTATAAAAATATGCTGTCTAATGCCAATCAATGCTTCAATTTAAACAATAATTTAGCAGTTCAACAATAGAACAATTTAACATTCAACACAATTAATCAACTAATACCAATGACCTTTGACAATACTCAAATAAACGAATAAACAGATAACCCAATAACCATTAACAATCAATGAAATTGAATGAACAAATGACTAACGACCAATGACTAATGACTAATGACCAATAACTAATGACTAATGACTAATATTAACGCAACTATACATTAATTAAAATCTTGCTTATGGCAACATCAACGCAAACAACTAAAGAAAAAAAGGAGCAAAAAGCCACCAAAACAATAAATGGTGCTGATGCTGTAATCCAGGCTCTACTTAATGAAGGTGTTGAAACGATATTTGGCTACCCCGGTGGTGCTATTATGCCTGTTTATGATTCCCTTTACCAAAATGGTTCTAAACTTAGGCATATTCTGACCCGCCATGAACAGGGTGCTACTCATTCTGCACAGGGGTATGCAAAAACTTCAGGAAAACCGGGAGTTGTATTTGCTACTTCCGGCCCGGGTTCAACAAATTTGGTAACAGGTTTATCAAATGCTATGGTAGACTCTACACCAATTATATGTATCACAGGACAGGTACATTCTCACCTGCTGGGTTTTGATGCCTTTCAGGAAACTGATATAGTGGGCATTTCAATGCCGGTAACAAAATGGAATTACCAGGTAACAAAGGCAGAAGAAATACCCGAGGCAATTGCCAAGGCCTTTTATATTGCTAACTCTGGTCGTCCCGGACCGGTTTTAATTGATATTACTAAGGATGCCCAACTGCAGGCTATTGAAAGTTATGAACCTATAAAGGTTACAAAAGTTCCCAGCTATTATCCATATCCTAAATTAGATATGGAGAAATTAAGAGAGGCTGCAAATCTAATCAATAATGCGAAAAAACCTTTAATTCTTGCCGGTCAGGGCATTACCATTTCTGATGCTGAGGAGGAATTAAAAGCCTTTGCAAACAAAACAGGTATACCGGTTGCTGCAACCCTGTTTGGACTTACCGCATTTCCAAGTCGCCATCCACTATTTGTAGGAATGTTAGGGATGCACGGAAATTATGCCCCAAATATAAAAACAAACGAGGCAGATTTAATTATTGCTATTGGGATGCGATTTGATGACCGTGTTACAGGCGATACAAGTCGTTACGCTATTAATGCGAAAGTTATTCATATTGAGATTGATGAAGCTGAAATTGATAAGATTATCAAAACAGATGTAGCTATACTTTCTGATGCTAAAAAAGCATTAATAAAGCTTAATGAGTTGGTGCAAAAAAATAATTTTGAAGAATGGCTTACTGAATTTCGTAAATTTGAAGAAACAGAAATTGAAACAGTTATTAATTTAGACATTCACCCTAAAGGTGAAGAAATTAAAATGGCCGAAGTTGTCCATGAAGTTTCAGAACAAACAAATGGTGAAGCTATAGCAGTGACTGATGTAGGACAAAATCAGATGATGGTAGCCCGTTATTACAAATTTTCTAATCCTAAAAGTATTGTTACTTCAGGCGGTTTAGGTACCATGGGCTTTGGTATACCTGCAGCCATTGGGGCCCAACTTGGAAGACCTGACAGACAAACAGTTATTTTTGTTGGTGACGGTGGCTTTCAAATGACCATACAGGAACTGGCAACAGTCTGGCATTATAAAATTCCAATTAAAATAATCTTACTAAACAATAGTTGTTTGGGAATGGTGCGCCAATGGCAACAATTATTCTTTGATCAAAGATATGCCTGTACCATTATGAGCAATCCGGATTTCATCAAAATTTCAGAAGGGTTTGGGCTTGAAGCTAAAAAAATTACAGAAAGAAAAGATCTGAAGAATGCTGTCTCAAAAATGCTGAAAACTGAGGGGCCTTATTTACTTGAAGTAGCAGTTGAAAGAATAGATAATGTATTTCCTATGGTACCAGGTGGTGCTTCTGTTTCTGAAATGATGTTAAAAGCTTAAATTCAAAATTACTATGGAAAAATTATATACCTTAATTATAGTTACTGAGAACAATATAGGCCTGTTAAATAATGTAACAATTGTTTTCACAAGGCGACATCTTAATATCAGAAGTATTACAGCCTCTGAATCAAAAATAAAAGATGTTTACAGTTATACGATTGTTGTAAATACAACTGAAGAGTTAATAGGAAAAGTTGCAAAGCAATTAGAAAAAATTGTGGGCGTTTTTAAGGTGTTTGTTTATGAAGACCATGAATTAATTCATCAGGAGCTTGCCTTATACAAACTTCCCGTTTCTGCAATTAAAGCAGGAATAAACATTGAAGAAATAGTACGTGAGCATAATGCACGAATTCTGGATATTGAAACGGAATATATTTTGATTGAAAAAACCGGTCATAAGGAGGATACACAAAAACTGTTGAAAGCCTTGCAACCATTTGGCGTATTACAGTTTATTCGTTCCGGAAGGGTGGCCATGGCTAAACCTATGAAACCATTGGATGACCACTTACGGGAAAGGGAGAATGCTTTTGATTATATATAATAACTTGTAATTAGTAACTGAAAATGTAGTCACGGGTTTATCAGTCATTTGGAGTCATTAGATAGTTATTGATTTATTTTATCAATTGATTGACAAACTAATGACAGCGAAACAAATGACAAATGACCAATTACTAATTATCTAATATTAACAACAACTAAATATTTAAAATGGCAAAAATTAATTTTGGAGGAGTAGAAGAAAATGTGATGACAAGGGAAGAATTTCCTTTGGCAAAAGCACAGGAAGTATTAAAAAATGAAACTATAGCAATTATTGGCTATGGTGTTCAAGGCCCCGGACAAGCACTAAACCTAAAAGATAACGGGTTTAATGTAATTATTGGGCAAAGAAAAGAATCAAAAACCTGGGAAAAAGCAATTGCAGACGGTTGGGTTCCGGGCGAAACATTATTTGAAATTGAGGAAGCCCTTGATAAAGGAACTATTATTCAGTATTTGCTTTCAGATGCCGGACAAATTTCTGTTTGGCCAACAGTAAAAAAACACCTTACTGCCGGTAAAGCTTTGTATTTTTCACATGGATTTGGTATTACGTACAAAGAACGTACAAACATTATCCCACCTGCGGATGTTGACGTTATTTTGGTAGCACCAAAAGGTTCAGGAACCAGCTTACGTAGAATGTTCCTTGAAGGCAGGGGATTAAATTCAAGTTATGCAATTTTTCAGGATGCAACCGGTAAAGCTTTTGAAAGGGTTGTAGCTTTGGGAATTGGTGTTGGTTCAGGCTATCTTTTTGAAACTACATTCAAAAAAGAAGTTTACAGTGATTTAACAGGCGAAAGAGGAACTTTAATGGGTGCGATTCAGGGTATATTTGCTGCACAATATGATGTGCTTCGTGCAAACGGACACTCTCCATCAGAAGCATTTAACGAAACCGTTGAAGAATTAACACAAAGTTTAATGCCATTGGTTGCTGAAAACGGTATGGATTGGATGTATGCAAATTGCTCAACTACAGCGCAAAGAGGTGCCCTTGATTGGTGGAAGAAATTCCGTGATGCCTCAAAACCTGTTTTTGAAGAACTTTATAGTGAAGTTGCAAAAGGAAACGAGGCACAACGTTCTATTGATTCTAACAGCAAAGCTGATTATCGTGTAAAACTTGACGCAGAATTAGAAGAACTTCAGAATTCTGAAATGTGGCAGGCAGGTAAAGCTGTTCGTAAACTAAGACCGGAGAATGAATAAGGAATATATCTGTTTGGCTGTAGTTTAGAATAAGTGTATTTTTCTTACATTTAAATTTTCAATAATGTTAAAAGTCACTCAGTTATTTTAAACATGGACTAATTAGTGTCTGTCCATAATATCAAGAGTTTGAGCTAGAAAGTTCGAATTCAAGGCGTGCGAAAAATTCAAACCGCAGAATACTATGGTATTTGAGGATTTGGATTTTGAGCAACAACGCAGAAGTCGGACTTTATAGACAAACTCTAATTATATTTATTGCTCTATTGTTATCCAACAAAAATATAACGATAGAGCAATATTTTTAAAACTTCAACATACTTTTGCGATACTTTTATTGAATCTAATTTTTGATCCAGTTCAAAAACTATTGGAAAAATAACAATAATAACATGACGGAAGGCGAAAAAAACAAACAAATATCCCCGGATATAAAATCTATTTATACCGCTAAAAGAAATATCAACCAAGTAATAAATCAAACCCCATTACTTCAAAACTTAAGCCTTTCAGATAAATACCATGCAAATATCCTGCTGAAAAGAGAAGATTTACAAAAAACGCGTTCCTACAAATTAAGAGGCGCCTACCACAAAATATCTTTACTAAGCAAAGAAAAACAGAAAAAAGGCGTTGTTTGTGCCAGTGCCGGTAATCATGCCCAGGGTTTTGCTTTTACCTGTAACGAATTGAATATCAAAGGCAAAATATTTATGCCCACTACTACCCCTAACCAAAAAATTAAGCAGGTAAGAATGTATGGTAAGGAAAATATTGAAATTATCCTTACCGGCGATACATTTGATGAAGCACAGGCAGAGGCCATTAGAGAATGTCAATCTCAAAACATGAGTTTTATACCTCCTTTTGATGATATAAACATTATTGAAGGACAAGCTACCATAGGGTTGGAAATACTGGAAAGCAGTAACGATAAAATTGACTACCTTTTTATTCCTATTGGTGGAGGTGGTTTGGCTGCGGGCTTAAGTACTGTTTTTAAACAAGTCAGTCCCGAAACCAAACTTATTGGCGTAGAACCTGAAGGGGCTGCTTCGATGAAAGCTTCTCTTGAAGCTGGAAAAGTAGTTCGGCTTGAAAATATTAACACATTTGTGGATGGTGCTGCTGTTAAAGAAGTGGGGAAAATACCGTTTGAAATTTGTAAAAACAATATTGAAACTGTAGTTACTGTTCCGGAAGGTAAAATTTGTACAACAATATTAGAGCTATATAACGAAGATGCTATGGTTGTTGAACCAGCCGGTGCACTTTCCATTGCGGCATTAGATTTATTTAAAAAAGAAATTAAAGGAAAAAATATAGTTTGCATAGCAAGCGGAGGAAACAATGATATAACGCGGATGGAAGAAATTAAAGAACGTTCGCTTCTTTATGAAAAACTAAAGCACTATTTCCTAATTAGCTTTCCACAACGCCCTGGTGCTTTGAAAGAATTTGTAGGGGATGTATTGGGGCCAACAGATGATATCACCCATTTTGAATACCATAAAAAAAACAATCGTAATAGTGGTCCGGCACTGGTTGGCATAGCTGTGAAAAAACCGAATGATCTTGCCCTAATTATTGAAAAGTTAACCGATAAAAAAATCAAATACGAATATTTGAATGATCAATCTGATTTGTTTCATTATATAATATAATTAGTGTCTCTTAGAAAACGCCAATAACTGCGTTATGCTCATCTTGAAAACAGTCATTTACAAAAGTAAACTCCTTGATTCTCAAGATTTCTCAAGCCTTGTTCTTGACGATTTCTAAAAGCCACTTGAAAAAAGAGTAGTTTTCTTAGATGTACTAATTAGTGCGTGTTCATAAAGTCATGCATATTTTATTTATTGAAATTAGTTAATGATAATTGATTTAAAAAGAGTTTAACAAATAGGTAATTATTCTTAACATGAACTTTTATAACGATTATAGTGAAGGTGCCCATCCAAATATTTTAGAGGTGCTTATTCAAACCAACCTGGAACGACAAAACGGGTATAGTGAAGATGAATATTCTCAAAAAGCAAAAGATATACTTATTGATAAAATAAAAAACCAAGACGCAGATATCCATTTTGTTTCCGGGGGAACGCAGGCAAACTTAATTGTAATCGCATCAGCATTAAAACCATACGAATCAGTTATTGCCGCAAACTCAGCTCACATAAATATACATGAAGCAGGTGCCATTGAAGCTACCGGTCATAAAATTCATAGTATTAACAGTTCAGATGGTAAACTAAGCCCGGAACAAATCAAACCCATTCTGGAAGAACATACAGATGAACATATGGTTAAACCTGCAATGGTATTTATTTCCAATTCAACAGAGTTAGGTACTGTTTATAAAAAGCAGGAATTAAAAAAACTTTCAGCATTTTGTCGACAAAATAATTTGATTCTATATTTGGATGGTGCTCGTTTAGGTGTTGCCCTGAGTTCAAATGAGAATGATTTAAGCTTACCGGAATTAGCAAAACTTATTGATGTATTTTATGTTGGAGGAACAAAAAACGGAGCACTGATAGGTGAAGCAATTGTTATTATTAATGACGAACTGAAACAGAATTTCAGGTTTCACTTAAAACAGCATGGAGCTTTGCTGGCCAAAGGCAGATTATTAGGAATCCAATTTGTAGAGTTATTAAAAAATGACCTGTATTTTGATTTGGCCAAACATGCTAATTCAATGGCTTACAAACTAAGTAAGGGTATTGCTGAGCTTGGTTATAATTTCCTGTCAAAACCAGAGTCTAATCAAATCTTTCCTATTCTTCCGAACAGCATAATTGAAAAACTCGGCAAAAAACATGATTTTTATATTTGGAGTAAAGATAAAAACAACATGTCAGTAATCAGGTTGGTTACTTCATGGGCAACTAAAAACGAAGGAATTGATGTGTTTTTAGATGATCTAAAGAAATATTCATAGAAAATAAGGAGCCCCTTATTCTTTGTTATTTCATCTCTAAGAACTAATTTTCGCCTGACGACAAGGAGAATAAAAGCCCTGAAATTATAAATACAATTAGCCTTAAAATACATGTTAACCAAGAACCTATTCCAGAATTTTACCTACTTTTGCTGGCATAATTTATTCATCATTTAAAAATAAGGCATGTTAAAAAATTTCTTCAAAAAAAATTCCCATAATAATTTTTTTAAGGCAATTGCAGGGTTTGGTAGGTCTGCAAACCGTTTTTATGAAAACAGGAACCATGATATACAAACAAATGGGGAATTAACTATTTTAAAGAAATTAAGCACACTAAAGCCAACATTAGTTATTGATGGTGGTGCAAACATTGGCAAATACTCTGCAGTGCTAAACGAGCATTTTAATAATTGTAAAATTTATGCTTTTGAGCCGGTAAAAGATACTTTTGATCAATTACAAAAAAACATCGAAGGAATCGATAATATTATTACCATTAACAAGGGCCTCTACCATAGCAATTGCGAAAAAAAAATTAATTTATTTGATTCACACACACATTCATCCATTTATGATATTGAAGAATTAAGCGACCCGATGAAAGGTGAAACAAATATCTCGCTGATAAATGGTGATGACTTTATGAAAGAAAACAATATTGATCAAATTGATTTTTTGAAACTTGATTTGGAAGGAGCTGAATATGATGCAATTATTGGCTTTGAAGAAGCCATATCAAAAGGGAAAATTAAGGCTATTCAATTTGAATACGGATATATTAATATAATTACCAAAAAACTCCTTATTGATTTCTACCATTTTTTTAATAAACATGGTTATATTTTAGGTAAGATTTTCCCTAAAGAAGTTGAATTTAGGGATTACGAATTAAAATATGAAGATTTTATCGGACCAAACTTTGTTGCGGTAAAAGAAACTGAAACAGAATTAATCGAACTATTAAAAAATAAATAAACCCACCGGGTCTGATTCTTTTATACCTATCAAGCCTGTAAATTTAAAACTAATTGATAAGCTTTCCATTTATTTTGATAAGATCTTTATATCTTGCATGGAAATTCTAAAGCCATGAAAGATAGCAAATTCAACTTAAGCGATTGGCTAACAAACAAGCTTAATATTAATCCCCCAAAAGCATATAAGGATAAATTATTAGGTGACATTCAGTCTTTTACGACTAGAATAAAAGATGATATTCAAAATAAAGTACAAGATACAAATCACCTGGTACCAATACTTAATGGTTTAACAGGTGATGCGTTTGAAGAAAACAACGACCCACTTGCCATAAAATTTTCTTTCCGTATTAAAAATCAAGATATCCCTCTTAACAAACTTACAGATTATTATGATTTTCAACAATACTCTGGTAAGGTAAGTATTCTTATTCATGGTTTAATGGGTGATGAGTATATGTGGAAAGCCTTGGATCCCAATGATGAAAATAAAATAGGCGATTGGCTTGAAAAAAAGAAAACCTGTCATGTTTTATATCTTCGCTACAATACTGGATTGCACATTTCAGAAAATGGAAGAACCTTAAGCAACCTGCTTGAACAGCTGATTAACCAATATGGCAATAAAATAAAACAGGTAAATCTGATTGGTCACTCCATGGGTGGATTAGTCATTAGAAGTGCCGGATATTATGCTGATATACAAAGGCAGAGATGGACGGAAAAGCTAAAGACTATATTCCTTATTGGGGTTCCTAACGAAGGTTCATACCTGGCACAAATTGGTTTTTTCGTAGGACATGTATTCCGTAAAATGGATTTTACAAACAATGATTATATTGCTAAATTTATGGATATTCGCAGTAATGGTATTAAGGATTTAAGTTATGCTTATCTTAGGGATGATGACTGGCTTAACGAAAATGCAGAAGATTTAGACAAATATACGGTTTCAAAAGTCCGTCCAATCCCAGGAGTAAAATATTACTTAATTGGAGGTATCCTGGGTAAAAAAAACAATATCCTGAGCAGTTATTTTGGAGATGGATTAGTAAGTAGCGATAGTGCCTTAACTGATGAGCTAAATACCCATAATTTGGAAAATATTGAAAGTGTAATTTTTGAAAGAGAAGATCATTTATCCTTATTGGAAAGTAAACAGGTAGTAGATTATATTTTATTGAAATTTGGCACCCTAAAATAAATATTTCTGATTTTGAATTCTTATGTGATTTTTTAAATTTGCATTTTGGGAATTTACAAAACCTTTATATTCACCCAATAAATTTAAGGTTTCAAAAATTATCATCAATGAGATATACGATATTTATTATCCTGATTACAGCAATTAATTTCAATATCCTGGCAAACGACGGGGCTTATTCAATTGGACCTCAAGGAGGGACATTGTTCCCGATTAAGAATAATAGCATTCAAATGCTTGAAGAAAAGGTAATTTATGACCAGGCAAGTACCTCGTTTACTACAAGCTTTGTATTTTATAATACGACTGATTCCTTACAAGAAGTAACTTTTGGTTTTCCTGTTTCACCATCTATGGATTCAGAAGAATATTATTTAGATATTGAAAAATCTGATGAAGAAAAGATGAAAGAAATAAAAGAAAAACTTCAGTTCAGGACTTGGGTCAATAATAAAGAAATTTATAGAAAACTATTGAGAGTTGATACATCAGGTAAATATGAGTTTGCCTTTGTTTTTTCAATACAATTTAAGCCAAATGAAAAAAAAACAGTAATTAACAAATTTAAACAAGGGTTTGGTTATGGTGGGGATAATATGGGACGAAGCTGGGAAGATTTTACATATGTCTTAGAAACAGGTGCCGGTTGGAAAGGTGTTATTGAAAAAGCCAAAATTCAATTTATAATGAATCCCGAAACTGACCTTAGTTTAGATATTGATACATTTATTGATATTAATTATATGTTTAATGACAATATCTTTCATCAGACAAAAGTTATGAACGGATGGTTTTTTAATCCAAAACCAACTAAAGTAGACAATGATAAAAAAAAAATCACTTGGGAATTTCATAACCTAGAACCGGATTTTAACATTGAGCTAATTAAAAAAATCGATTATGAAATTTTAAAAAGCTATGATTTTTATAAGCATATTGACTCATTATCGAGTTGTATAATTTTAAATGACACGGCAAAGTTTAATCAGTATCTGAATTATTTAAAGGGGAAACCTGAAATATTCAAGGTTGACAAAGAGCTATGTGAGCGGATTTATACAGAATATGGAAGAATGTTTGATTCAGAACATAAACTCGAAAATTATATGAACCTGAAAAATAAAACCAGGCATATTATAAATGCCATGGCAGCATTAAATGGTTACGAATTTAGCAATGGTAACTGGTTGAAAGTATTTTCCCTTTTTAATTGGTATACTCCAAAAACTAAAAACCCTCAATACAACGCTGAGCATAAAATGATTATTAATGATTTACTTCTTTTTGAGGAAGGTAAGCAAGTGAGCCCTATAATAGTAGAAGGACCAACAGAAATTGATGTTGATAATGGTTCTGAAATCATTAAAGAACTACCCCAAGAATCAAATGATAAGACTTATACTGCAAAGTACTTAATGTTATCATTTGCTATTGTTTTGATTATCATTTCAGTTATATTAATCAGATCAATTATAAAGAAAAAAGAGTGATTTTACATCAACAATTCCTGCACTCCTTCCCTAACAATTTCAATATCGCCGCCTGTACAATCAACAATGGTTGAAGCAGTAGTGTTACCGTAACCACCATCAACAACAATTTCGGCAATATTTTCATATTTCTCGTGGATCAGTTCCGGATCAGTAAGGTACTCTATAATATCGTCATCATCACGGATAGATGTGGTTAAAACAGGGTTGCCTAATTCTTTTACCACTTCACGAATGATATTATTATCAGGAACACGGATACCTACGGTCTTTTTTTTACTTTTCAATATTTTAGGAACTTTATTACTGGCTTCAAGTATAAAAGTAAAGGGCCCCGGCAAATTTCTTTTCATTACTTTAAAAACATGATTGTTTATGGGCTTGCTATATTCCGATAAACTGCTTAAATCATAACAAATAAAAGAAAAATGTGCTTTTTTATAATCAAGACCTTTAATCTTTGCCAATCTTTCAACCGCTTTATGATTAAATACATCACAGCCCAAAGCATATACCGTATCTGTTGGGTAAATTACCAAACCACCGCTCCTTAACACCTCTACAACCTGTCTTACTACCTTAGAGGAAGGGTTTTCTTCATAAACTTTTAGTAACATAACAGCCTCCTTTTAACTTTAACTTGCAATATTAAGTGTTGAATCAATTCAGTTGATTTAGTCGAATCACGACTATTTATACCTGTAAAACAGTCGCACCCCGACTGTTTCGTTAGTTTTATCAACAAATTTAACCCATGATACAATATTATTAATTACAAAGGTTTATCAGTAATTTGTTCCCTGGGAATATTATACGGATTACTTCTCTTAAACTCAGAATTTCTTTTTCGTTGAATAACCGGATGATTCTCAAAATTCTTCAAATCGTTAGTATTATAAATTAATTTCAATAAAATCTGGTCTACTTCTTCATAGCTTTTTGCCTGAATCTGATCCAGGTCACTTTTCGTAATACCCAATCCGTCTGTAGCAACTGCATCTACACAATCCTGCAAAGCAATTTTAGCAGCATCATCCTCTAATTGTGCAACAATATAACGAGACATTGCATATATTTCAGTTTTCCATAAATTCTGGATCATCCCATAATCACCAACATCTCCATGTAATGTCCAAAAACCAAGCAATAATTCCGTGTAATTATCAGTAGACAAAACCATTCCTCTGTAACGTGCAGCAAGGTCATATAAATAAACCATCCGTGTACGGGCTTTAATATTCCCCCTCCTAATTTTGTAAGCCACCGATCCAGTATCATTATCGCCCTCTTCAGTAATTAAACCAGCAAGAGAAATAAACCCGTCAGTTAAATCCACCTCTTTAAAATCAGTCACAAAGTTTTCACCAATAGTTCTGGCTCGCTCAATTTCATCAGCTTTATTTGTTTCAATAGTAATACTCCGACCGATTAAGGGAATATCCAGTTCATCACAAACTGGTTTAGCAAGAGCAACAGTTAGCGCACTATCAATACCACCAGATATTCCAACTACAAGCGATTTCAACTTATTATCAGATAAGTAGATTTTTAAAATCGCTCTAATATTATCTACAGCACTTTTATAATCAGTTATCATAACATTGGTAATTAGTTTCAATTATCTTTCTTTTCCTTAGCCTCTTTTTACTACATATCAAGGCTTTTTTGTTCCCCATTTTTACCAGTTACTTCAAATTCAACATCAGTTTTGACTTCCTGACGATCTTCTAAAACACTTTCAGTTTCAACAACTTCAGGTACCTCTATAGGTTCAATAAATTCAACTGATTTAATATCATATGTACTAATACGTTTACCTTTAGCCTTATAGCCTTTTACACCAATAAATTCGTCAACATTAATTTCTTCATCAGGCCTGCTTTGATATTTACCTCCAAACTTCACATTAATAACTGGTAACTTGTCCTGGGATAAAGCAATAAGTTTTGAACCATTATCTTCAGCAATAAACCAGGCATCTTTATCAGATGATTCAATTTCAAACCTTTTCAAATAGAAAAATCCCTTTTCATCATCAAAATAAACAGCAGAGAATGTCTTGTTTGGATTAAATTTTTCAATTAATAGCAAATTATCTTCATAATGATTTGAAAGTTCATAGTCAGTTAATCTATAGTATCCTGATTTTGATATGAATAAAATTTTGTCATCAGCTTTGAATTCACCAAGTAATTCACCTCTATTATCTGCATTTAACCTGTTCACATCATAGTCAAACCATATATTCATTCCTTTCAATGTAGAAACCCCTTTTTCTTTCATCATAATTTTATGGACCATATGCTTGGTAAGGATATTTCCCATTGAGTTTCGTCCTTTTATATCCAAAGAACTAAAATCAAGATCCCAAGATAGTTTCTTTAACCTGGGGCGTGGCTTTAAAAGGATACGCACCATTTCAGCCTCACCATTTGGGTTTGCTGAAAAATAAAGAACTTTAGAATTAGTATTTCCTTGGGTCAAAGCATATTCTTTATCACGTGTAACACTTGGAACTGCAAAACGTTTCATATAAGCAAACCCTGTTTTACCGTCGCGATATATGGCGTTATAAATAGTTCGTTTATCATTCTTCTTAAAAACTGCCACGTGAATTGCATTTGTACCGATAAAGATTTTTTCAGTCACTTTACTTACAAAATAACTACCATCTCTTCTGAATACAATAATATCATCAATATCTGAACAATCCGATACATATTCATCTTTTTTCAGCCCGGTACCGGCAAAACCATCCTGATAGTTCACATATAGTTTTTCATTAGCCACAACTACTTTAGTTGCAACAATAGTATCAAAACTCCTTATCTCTGTTTTCCTTTCCCTGCCTTTTCCATACTTTTTCCTTATATTTTTGAAATGCTCAATGGTATAATCAATTATATGTTCCAGGTTGTGTAGCACCTGTTCCATTTCCTCTTCAAGCGATTTAATATATTCATCAGCTTTAAAGGCATCGTATTTTGAAATCCTCTTAATTCTTATTTCAGTAAGCCTGGTAATATCTTCACGTGTTACCTCGCGCCTCAACAGCTTTTTAAATGGCTCCAAACCATTATCAATTGTTAATATGATATCTTCCCATGTTTCGCATTCTTCAATTTCAATGTAGATTCGGTTTTCAATAAAAATCTTTTCAAGGGAAGATAAGTGCCAAGCTGCCTCTAGTTCATTTTTACGAATTTCAAGCTCCCATTTCAACAATGAAACTGTGTGGTCCGCTGATAATTTCAGCATTTCACTTACACCAAGGAAATATGGCTTATTTTCACTAATAATTGTGGCATTAGGCGAAATTGATATTTCACAATCGGTAAAAGCAAATAGGGCATCAATCATTTTATCGGATGAAGTACCATTTGCCAGATGAATTAAAATTTCAACCTCTGCAGCAGTATTGTCATCGATTTTTCGGATTTTTATTTTCCCTTTTTCATTGGCACTTAAAATTGAATCAATTAACGACCCCGTTGTTTTACCGAACGGAAGTTCTTTAATAATCAGTGTTTTCTTATCGTATTTCTCAATTTTTGCCCTTACCCGAACTTTCCCACCTCGTAATCCATCATTATATTTAGAAAAATCAGCCAGCCCTCCGGTAATAAAATCCGGTAAAATTTCAAAGTCCTGCCCTTTTAGGTGTTTAATTGAGGCATCAATTAGTTCAATAAAATTATGAGGAAGAATTTTGGAAGCCAAACCAACAGCAATACCTTCAACACCCTGAACCAATAATAATGGAAATTTAACTGGTAAATTTATAGGTTCTTTATTTCTACCATCATATGATAATTTCCATTCTGTAATTTTAGGATTGAATACAATATCCAGGGCAAATTTTGACAATCGTGCTTCAATATATCTGGGTGCAGCTGAACTATCTCCGGTATATATATTACCCCAGTTTCCCTGTGCGTCTATTAATAAATCTTTTTGTCCCAAATGTACTAATGCATCTCCAATTGATGCATCTCCATGTGGATGATATTGCATTGTATAGCCAATGATATTAGCTACTTTATTATACCTGCCATCATCCAACTTTTTCATGGCATGCAATATTCTTCTATGTACAGGTTTTAATCCGTCCAGAACATGAGGGACAGCTCTTTCCAATATAACATAAGATGCATAGTCCAAAAACCAGTTTTTATACATTCCGGAAATATAATTCACGTCCTGCATTTCACCGTTTTCTATGTTTTGGTCTATATCATTCTTATTTTCTAAATTTTCTTCCATTTAATCTTCGTACATTTTGATTCAAAATTTTCAATCTCCAGCTGTCAGTCTACTGATGACTGTCTACTGCTTACTGTTTTTACTCCTGTTCAACCAAGTCTTGTTCAATCCTCAGGTTATCAATAATAAATTCCTGCCTTTGAGGTGTATTTTTACCCATATAAAAATCCAGCATATCAGAAGTAGACTCATCTCTTTTTAATAATACCGGTTCAAGTCTTATTTTTTCACCAATAAAATGAACAAATTCATTAGGTGAAATTTCACCAAGTCCCTTAAACCTGGTAATTTCCGGGTTTTTGCCAAGTTTATTTATAGCCTCTGCTTTTTCTTCATCAGAATAGCAATAAATAGTTTCTTTTTTATTTCTTACCCTGAATAAAGGTGTTTGTAAAATATGTAAATGATTCTTTTTTACTACATCAGGAAAAAACTTTAAAAAGAATGTTATCAATAACAACCTTATATGCATTCCGTCAACATCAGCATCAGTAGCAATTACAATATTGTTATACCTGATATTTTCAACTCCTTCTTCAATATTTAAAGCTGCCTGCAAAAGATTAAACTCTTCATTTTCATAAACGACCTTTTTAGTTAAACCATGCGTATTTAACGGTTTTCCTTTCAGGCTAAACACTGCCTGCGTATTCACATTTCTTGATTTTGTTATGGAACCACTGGCAGAATCACCTTCGGTAATGAAAATAGTAGATTCTCCCCTACGTTCATGCTTAGAATTATAATGTACCCTGCAATCACGTAATTTTTTGTTATGCAGGCTTACCTTTTTTGCTCTTTCCCTTGCCAGTTTTTTAATACCCGAAATTGCTTTTCGCTCTTTTTCTGATTCCTGGATCTTTCTCAGAAGGATTTCGGCAGTATCCGGATTTTTATGCAGATAATTATCTAATGATTTTTTTACAAAATCTAATACAAAATTTCGTACTGAAACTCCATCAGGCGTCATGTTTTTTGAACCCAGCTTAGTTTTTGTTTGTGATTCAAAAACAGGTTCCTCCACTTTTACACTTATTGCAGCAATTATTGAAGAACGAATATCAGTTACATCATAATCCTTTTTATAAAACTCCCTGATTGTTTTTGCAACAGCCTCCCTAAAAGCGAGCAAATGAGTTCCTCCTTGACTAGTTTGCTGTCCGTTTACAAATGAATAATACTCTTCACCATATTGATTTCCATGAGTAATGGCTATTTCAATGTCCTCTCCTTTAAGATGGATAATCGGATATAAACCTTCACCACTCATATTATCTTTCAGCAGATCTAAAAGTCCATTTTTTGAGTAATACTTGTTTCCATTAAAATATATTGAAAGCCCCGAATTAAGGTAAACATAATTCCGCAACATGGTTTCAACATAATCAGAAAGGTAATGATAATCACCAAATAGTTTCTGATCAGGAATAAAAACTACTTCTGTTCCATTGGTTTCATCAGTAGGTTGAATATCAAAATCTTCAACAATTTGGCCTTCTGAAAAATGAACCTCTTTTACTTCCTTTTCACGAAATGCTTTTATATTAAATTTATAGGATAAAGCATTTACGGCCTTAATTCCCACACCATTTAATCCAACTGATTTTTTAAAAACTTTTGAATCATATTTTGCACCAGTATTCATTTTTGAGGCCACATCAATTAATTTCCCTAACGGGATACCACGTCCATAATCTCTTATTCGAACTTTATGATCAGTTATGGTTATATCTATCTTCTTTCCAAAACCCATCATATACTCATCAATAGAGTTATCAAATACCTCTTTTAATAAAATATAAATACCATCATCCTGCGAAGACCCATCACCCAGTTTGCCAATATACATTCCCGGCCTTCTCCTAATATGTTCCTTCCAATCAAGGGTTTTTATCGTATCTTCTGAATATTTTTCAACCATACTCTCATTTTTAGCAAAATGCAAATATAAAATAATCCCATTAAAGGCTGTATGGTCAATTCACAAAGTTATTAACAGTACCAAAACGATTAAGGTACCTGGATGGAATAATTAACTGAATAAGATGTATTTTGAGTAGAAAATGTATTGGAAAATTAAATAATGTTGAGAATTTTAAATGCACCAGTAGTCAAATAAGTTTTAATCTTGTCTGTACATTTACAAAAAAAGAAACTTTCTATATAAAATTTATCACAGAGGGTTAGAAAAGTTCCACTTCAATTTTTTGTATAAAAGCTGTAAGGCTATACCTTTTTCCTATCTGAGCCTCAGAAAGTGTTAACAAAACACCTATTTTGTCACCAAATTTATCGACAATAAAAACTTCGGTCCTGGTATTTAACAAAGTATCATCACCATATTTGAAAAAATTACCAAGATAATCTTCACCCAATTCAGTATGACGTTCAGCAAGAAGTTCATTTATATGTCTATTAATTACCTGTTTTCTGTTAACTGACCAAAGGTCTTCAGCTGCTTTATTAAAAAATTTGATAATATTGTCCTGATTAATAGTAACAACTGCATCAAGCATACCTTCAAGAGTCTTTTCATTCAAGAGCTTAACGGTTTCTATTTCACGGAATTGCATACGCATTTCCTCTCTTGCTTCCCTAAGCTTTTGGGTCAAATTATCCTGCGATTGTTGCAGTTTTTCTTCCTGTACCTTTAAAACGGATGTTTGTTCTTTGTTTTTCTGTTCTACTTTTATTTGGTTGGTAATTTCATTACCTATATAAATGATCTTTGAAATATCACCATACATATCATGAACAATGGAATAGGTGCCATGAAACCATTTTTCGTCACCTTCTTTTGAAAGCATCTTCAATCTACCCTCAAATGGAACACCGGCAATTACATTTTTCCATATTATGTTAAATTCATTTACTTCTGTGGGATCAATGAAATCAAAAATAGTATGGTCGCTAAGTTCCTGGTCTGAATATTCCATGGCCTGTTGGAACTTTGTGTTAAAGTCAATTACTTTACCTCCAGGGCTAAACTCGGCTTTTATGGTTGACCTGTTCAATGCATCAATCTGCCCTTTATTATCGAGACTTTGTTTTTTGACATCAGTAGTATCTATGCCCAAAAAAAGGATTTTTTCAGGATTTCCTTCCTGATCCCTTACACTTACATAAGTTGCCATAGTCCACACATCTGTGCCCCGTTTTGATACGTGTTTCATATCACCCTCAAAATGATGTCCTCCGACCTTTAAACGATCCCAAAGTTCATCAAACCACTCCCTGTCCTTTTCATTAATAAACATGGAAATAGGTTTTCCTTCCACTTCTTTATTTGACTTATAACCAAGTTTATCAAGAAATTTTGTATTTGCATATAATAAAGTTCCATCATTAGAATATTCTGCCCGAATCATTGTATGATTTACTGAATTGGTAAAGCTAACAAACTGTTCACCTTGTTTTGCAGCCTCAATTTGTGTCTCCTTCAGCTCATTAATTGTTCCGGTCATCTCCCTTTCCTGCCGAGTCATCTTTTCCTGTGTTTCCTGAGATTCTTTTAGCAAATAGGCCGTTTTCATATTAATCTTCAAACTGGAAATAGTTGAAGCAATACTCTCTGCCGTTTTTTCAACAAATTCAAGTTCAAAATCTTCAAAAACCTTTAACGAAGCAATTTCAATTGCACCAAAAATTTCTTCTTCATTAATAATAAGAGGAACAATAATTACACTTTTGGGATTAGCTTTTCCAAATCCGGAAGTAATCTCTATATAACTATCCGTTACTTCTTTTAAAAAAATTGATTTTTTTTCAAGGATACATGCACCAATTAAGCCTTCACCAAACTCAATTCTTTTATCACTAAATTTTTCACGGCCATAAGCAAAGGCCCCTTTTTGTTCAATAAAAAGTTCTTCTGGATTAGCATCATTAATAATAAATATCCCAACTACCTGAGCTTTGATATATTTAGCCATTTCACTAACAACACTGTAAGAAAGTGCATCCAAATCGTTACTGGTTTCACGTAATATGGCACCAAATGTTGCTAAACCCTCTGTAATCCAGTGTCGTTCAGCCTCTTCTTTTTTTCGTTTATTTTCCTCTTCTTCTTTTAACTTTAACTCGTCCCGAAGATTAATTAGTGATTTAGATAATTCATCCCTGGTTTCAAGAATTTCTTCATCTAAATAGTTACCTTCTCTTAATCTTTCTGTAAACTGAAAAACTTTTGTCGTACGATCTTTCTCAACAAGCAGTTTATTTTCCAGTTCAATTTTTCTATCAGTATAAGCTCTTCCTAAAACAAAACCTATTAAACCACCTGAAACAATAATAATAAAACCAAAAATCAAGCTTCCCGGGTTTAATACTAAATATTCATAAGCACCATAAAATGAAAACTCAAAATTGTTATTTATCAACCCGTTAATAATGAAAAGAACCCATGTAAGAACTCCCACTACGAAACCGTTTATACTAAATTTTATTATAAAATCCTTATTATCAGACGAATTCATGCTAGAATCTTTAATTAATGGTTGTTTTGACCATTTATATCCATTTAAATATGGATTAATTTACAAATACTGTACAATTCAGCAAAATTTATAAAAAAAAATTAAATGCAAACTTTACATGAAATTTTTTCATAAATAATTTACCTATAATTATATATACTTTTCAATAATATTGCCAAGTTTTTCAACGGAATAAGGTTTTGTCATTATTTCGTTAAAGCCCGCTTTGTTAATACGATCACCATATTCATCCGGATTATGAGCGGTAAGAGCTATAATTGGCAGTTTACTATAAACATCCGACATCTTTTCACGAATATACTTTGCTGTCTCAATACCATTCATTACTGGCATTTCAATATCCAATAGAACCATCCCAAAATCATTTGTTTGTAAAGATTCAATAGCTATTTGTCCATTTTCAACAGTCTCAGAATCAATACCAATACTCTCGAGAGTTGAGCTTAGTAATAATCTGTTTGAAAATATATCGTCAACAATAAGTATTTTTTTTGTCATAACTTACTATTTGTTCAAGCTACATTTTATCTTTTTGTGTAGAATCCTCATTCTTATTTGTTTCAGTGAAATTATCCGCTTGTAAATCATCTTCAATTATATCATAATTTACATTTTCTAATTCCTTCTCTTTCCATTTTTCTACAAATTTTTTATTAATATCTTCTTTCGCCTCTTCAATGTGCTTTACCAAATTTTCATTATTTCTTTTCTCAGCTTCTATTTGTAGTTCATCTTTCTGTTTAAGTAATTCCAAATAGTTATTTGCCAGAACTTTCGCCTTAATTTTTTGTTTTTTATATTCTATTTGTTTTTCATATTCTTCTTTATCGATTAACTCGTCATAAGGTCCACGCCTTGAAAGAAGCTTTACCAATATAGGAGCTGCCTCAATTAAAACAAAAAGAATAAAAATAAACCAGGAAGCTATATTAACCGTATTGTTTTTTTCCTTTAATATTGACATAGCCTCTAATCTAGCCAACAAACCATCCGCCTTCTGAATATCCTTACTACTTTTATCTATCCTATCATTTTTTTGAACATTAAGTTCTTCAATTTTTTGTAAATTTAATTTGATTAGCTCTGCATTATTCTTTTTTAAGATGTCAAGGTTGTTATTTAATCTGTCAAATTCAGCTTTTTTTTCACGATACACTGGGCCTTTTCCTATTATTCCAGTTGGGCTTCTTCCTTCAGCTTCTTTTATAATCATATCAAAAAGCAAGTTTCTTTGCAATTCTTTGTTCTTAATTTCTTTCCTCAAATTGTCATTTTCTGTTTTAAGAGTTCTAATTTGATCAAATTCTTTATCAACCAACTTGTTGTATTTTATTGAAGATTCCGATTTGACATTAACCAAAACGGCATTTATTTCTTTTTCAAATAGCTTAAGTTCCAAAGGTTTTGATATAACAACAGCTAATAATACTGCTAAAATAATCCTGGGAACAGAAAACAAGAACTCGGATATAAACTTTTCTTCTTTCTTTAAACTTCCAACAATAAACCAATCTAGAAAAAAAATCAGAATACCCCAAAAAACACCAAATACAGCAGCAATCCAGTAGGAATCAAAAATCGTATATAATGCAAAATAACCGGTTATTGAAGCCATAATTCCGGTTAGAAATACAATCATACCAATACCAAAATACTTATTATAATCAGTTGGACAACTTTTCAACAAATACAAACGTGCTCCGGAACACCACGAGAAAAATTGATAAAACAAACTCATTTTAAACTTTGGTAAAATTATGGTTTGATTTGATTCCATAATACATTTAATAAAAGCAAAAACATATTAGAATTTACCTTTCAGTATTAAGGTATGTGAAGCTATTTTTTCTAAAGGTAAAACTTTATCTGCAGCATTTAATTTTACAGCTTCTTTAGGCATTCCAAAAACAACACATGACGCTTCATCTTGTGCTATTGTTTTTGCCCCAGCCTCTTTCATTTCAAGTAAGCCTTTTGCACCATCATCGCCCATACCTGTCATAATAATACCAATAGCATTGCTGCCGGCATACAAAGCTGTAGACCTAAATAAAACATCTACTGAAGGCCTGTGCCTGTTAACCAGCGGGCCATTTTTAACCTCAACATAATATCTTGCACCACTCCTGCGTAACAAAGTATGCTTATTTCCTGGAGCGATTAATGCTCTGCCTTGTAAAACAGAATCACCATCTTCAGCTTCTTTTACAGAAATTTTGCAAATATCATTCAATCGTTCTGCAAATGAACGTGTAAAGTGCTCAGGCATATGTTGAACAATCACTATACCCGGACTATCAAGAGGCATTTCTTCTAAAAAAACTCTTAAAGCTTCTGTACCACCCGTAGAAGCCCCAACAGAAATTACAATATCTGTTGTTTTAGGTAAACTATGTCTTGTTCCTTTCGAAATTACAGCATCAGCAGAAAGTTTGGGTTTTACTTCAAGAGATTTTGGCTTGCTAAATGCTTTTCTTTTTAACTTGGAAACTGCAGCAGCTTTAATAATATCACAAATTTTTATCCTGGATTCCTCAATAAACTCTTTGGTATGCATTTGTGGTTTAGTAACTATTTCAACTGCACCATATTCTAATGCTTTTAATGCCGTTTGAGTTCCTCTTTCAGTCAAACTGGAAATTACAACAACTGGAATGGGATGTTGTGACATAATTTTTTTTAGAAAAGTTAACCCATCCATCCTGGGCATTTCAATATCAAGGGTAATTACGTCAGGAACTTCTTTTTGAATTTTTTTAGCTGCAATATATGGGTCAGCAGCAGTATCAATAACCTCAATACCCGGATCTAAATTAAAAATTTCTGCTAAAGCATTCCGTACAATGGCAGAATCATCAACTATTAGTACCCTGATTTTATTTCTCATTTTTAAGTTTCTTATACAAATAAAAAAATGTTTACTATTTTTGTCTACCTACAAATTTTTGCCTTACCTCACCTGTTTGCGTATTAAAAATAATTTTTCGACCCAACTTACCACTAGTGCTAGAGCTTACTATAGGTATTCCTTCTTCGTGAAGAATATCTTTGGCCAGTCTAATATTCCTTTCACCAATCATAAATTGACTAATATTTGTTGCTATAATTTCAGCTCCACCAAAAACTTTTGCCCTAATATTTGACTTTGAACTACCCAATGCTTCCAGGTTATGTATCAATTTATCAATAGCAATATTGCCATAACGCGGGGATGCCAATCCCTGACCATTCCATAAAGGTAACATGAAATGATTCATCCCCCCAACCTGTAGAACCGGGTCATATAAACAGATAGCAACACATGAACCCAAAATTGTTGTAATCATCGAAGGTTCAGGGCTTACATAGATTGCACCGGGATATAAAAAATGTTTTGGTTTTTCCATCTTCAACCAGCTTAAAAAATTTCATCATCACTATCAAAAAGATAATCGCTACCATCAGCAGAAAAGGATTCTGCATCGGGTATGGATTCCGGTATAGTGATTGTAAATGTGGTGCCCACATTTTTTTTACTTTCAATTTTTATTTCACCATATAAAAAATCAAGTAATGCTTTATTAATTGAAAGTCCCAAGCCATGCCCTCGATTAATTGAATTTATTCCAGTCTCTAATCTTTTAAACCTGTCAAAAATAATTTTTTGATTTTTATCTGAAATACCAATACCAAAATCCTTTACTGAGATAGTTAAAATCCCTTCGTTAATTTCCCTACTAATGACAATTTTGTTGTTTTTGCTAAATTTAACAGCATTTTCAACTAAATTTGACAATATTAGCCTTAGTTTTTCAGAATCTGTTTTAAAATATAACTCATCTTTTTTATGTCCAATTTTGATAAACTCAAATGTTAGATTTTTCTTTTGAATTTCAGTTACAAATGAATCCATAACAGCTTCTATTAAAGAATCAACGGTTACATTTGATACTTCAACAAACAATTCGCCAGCCTCAATTTCAGCTGCAGCAAAAATATTTTTCAGCTGAAAATCAAGATTAAAAGCTTCCGAATAAATCAGGTCGGCCATTTTCATAACCTTTTCCCAATTACCTTTTTTTATAGATAAAATATTTTTTGATAAAATAACAATTGAAGTAAACGGATTAACTATTTCATTAGTTATATTAGAAATAAAATGACTTTTTAAGGCCTCAGACTCAGCTAATTTTTTATTAACTTCCTTTAATTCCGATGTAAGCTTTTCTAGTTTTTTTACTGATCTTTTTTTCTCCTGAAACCGCATTTTGAGTTCATCAATCAATAATTCATCAGTTATTTTTATATTGCTCATCATGTATAATTTTTAATCAAATACAGTTATTTTCGGGTAAATATTGTTGGTTTAACTTGATTAAGGGGAACATCTATATTTGTGACCGATTCTGAATGCCCTAGAAAAAAATACCCCCCCGGTTTCAGGTGCCTGCATAGTTTATTTATTACTTGTTCCTGTGTCTCCCTATCGAAATAAATTAAAACATTCCGACAAAAAATAATATCAAATTGCTCATGAATGTTGTATATGTCATCCATAAAGTTCAAACGCTGATAGCTTGTTTTTTTTCTTAATTTAGCATTAACCCGCACCTCCTTTTTCGTTCTTTCTTTACTTTTTAATAAATACTTTCTTTTAATTTCCAATGGAATCATGGCTACTGCTTCTTCCTTATAAATAGCATTATGTGCCAATTTTAAAACCTTGGTTGAGATATCCGTTCCAAAAATACTAAAATCAAAACCTGGGTGAGCTTCAAAATATTCGCTAAGGACAATAGCTAAAGTATAAACTTCAGGGCCACTTGAACATCCAGCACTCCAGAGTTTTATAGTCCTGTTGTTATTTTCAATATATTTTGGAAGTACATTTTGCTTAAGAAAATCAAAATGTGCAGGTTCTCTATAAAAATCCGTTTTATTTGTAGAAACAACATCCATCATGTGAACAACTTCTTCATCACCTTGTTTGCTAAAAACAAAATCAATATATTCCGAAAAAGTATAAATTTTTAAAGCCCGTAATCTTTTTTGTAACCTACTTTGCAACATTATCTTTTTTGCAGGTGGCATTTTTATGCCATACCTGGTATAAATAAAATTACTAAGTTTATCAAATTCTTTATCAGTCAACTTAGCCGCAAAAATTCTTTGTAGATCTAATTCCTCCATACTCATTAAAATTTTTCAAATTCATCATCTTTTTTACTATCCGTATCAAGATTATAAGCAAACCCTTTAATATCATTTTTTAAATGAGGTTTTTCTACAACTTTATTTTCTACAACTTTATTTTCTATTACTTTCTTTTTCTTTTCAGGTACAAATTCATCAACTTTAGCGAACCCTTTTTTTATGGTAGATGTTTTATTTATTTTAAAGAAATCTACAAGTTTGTTTAGTTTATCAGCTAAAGCACTAAGAGCTTCCACATTAGTCGCCAGTAATTCAGCACTACCTGCATTTTCTTGTGTTACCGTATTTAATTGTTGAATAGCATTATTAATCTGTTCTGTACCGGCTTTTTGTTCCAGACTTGCATTTGTAATTTCCTGAACAAGTTGAGCAGTTTTATTAATGTTTGGCGCAATTTGTTCGAGAAGTTCTCCTGATTTTTTAGCAATTCCAAAGCTCTTATTTGTTAGTTCATCAATTTCTGAAGCAGCGTTTTTCGAACTCTCAGCCAATTTACCAACCTCAGTAGCAACGACACCAAAACCTTTACCGTGAATTCCTGCCCTTGCTGCTTCAACAGCAGCATTTAATGCCAGAATATTTGTTTGAAAAGCAATATCACCAATAATAGAAGTTTTATTAGCAATTTCTCCCATAGAGTTAGTTGTCTGCATAACATTTTTACTACTAACTTCTATTTCCTCTGCTGATTTTCTTGCAATAGAATCTGCAGCTTTTGCATTTTCAGCATTTTGCTCAATATTCGCGGTCATTTCTTCCATAGATGCTGATACTTCTTCAGTAGATGATGCTTGTTCTGAAGATCCTTCAGAAAGTTTTATTGCTACGTTAGATAAATCACCTCCTGATTTATACAACTGGTCAGTTGTTTTTTTTATATTAACAATTACGTTCCTGAACTTATCAATCATGTTTTGAAGTGAATCTGCCAGTGTTCTGATTTCATCATTTCCACCAACCCTAAACTCAACATCAAAAGAACCTGCACTTACTTGCTCAGCAACATCCGACAGACTGATTATTCTTTTAATTATTTTGTTCAAATAAAAAATTGATACTGAAAGAGTTATAAAAACAAGTGTTAATGCAAACAGTATCCTGAATACCAAATTAGTCATCGAATCCTTCATAATAGCCTTCTGAGGAACACTTATCCTAACATGCCAAAGTTGACCTTTCATACTAAATTTTATAGGTATAAAAAATTTAAATAATTCATCTTCATAAATTATTTGCTGTTCTGAAGAACTGAAAAA
Organism: Bacteroidota bacterium; assembly: GCA_039714415.1. GTDB lineage: Bacteria > Bacteroidota > Bacteroidia > Bacteroidales > NBLH01 > NBLH01. Next base: position 8,833 of record JBDLJL010000004.1, on the reverse strand, counting down.
TGATTTTTCGGTATCGGAACAATCTTTTAAATCCAGCACACTGGTACCAACCAGTTCCTTTCTTTTGTTATTGCCGACAATAATACCATTTGTAGAAACAATACAAATATCAGCTAATCCATCAAATAAATTTGCCTTTTCAATAAATTCATGTATCCAACCTACTGCCAAATCAACTCCTACAAAACCAATAATTTTATCTTTATTTTTAATTTCCTTAAGATATGAAATCATTAAAACTTTATTTCCTTCAACCTCATCTTCATATGGATCTATTAGAAAGGTACCACTATTGGCTTTTAGATTGCCTATAACATCTGACTTAAATTCATAGTCCCAAAAATCCGAAACAGAAAACCTACCTTTATTATTTACACCACCTATCAAAATAATATTTTCATTTAATTGACCTGTTGGGATGATAACTTTTTGGGGCAAAAAATTAGTATAAACCAATAGTGCATGACTATTTGTCTGAAGAAATTCTTTTTGCATTCCATGAATTTTTTCTACGGAAAAACCAACAGTACCATCTTCATTAATATTAGCGTTGTACACATCTGCTATTGTATTGACTGCAATAAAAATCTCATTTAGCTTTTGTTTAATATCATTTCCGTACTCATTAGCATGAGCAATGGCATCACCTTTTGCAATGTCTAAAGAATATTCCTCAAATTTTAAAGCCGAAATTATCATTATAATAATCATAGGAATAAAAATCCCCAAACTGATTATGAGCATTAATTTCTTTTTTATTGAACCCGTTTTTTTCATCTACATTTTTTTATCACAGATTATTGTCAGACCTCCCCCCCTCTATTCTTGGGACAAGTTTCAGAGTTTATTAATTTAACATTGAAATAGTTTTGTCAACTGCTTTAAGTGCAATCGAATAAATTTAACTTATGAGGTAGTGCATATTATGAATGCCTTTCCTAATATCGTTTAATAAAAGGGTTTAAATCGAAGATAATAATACGATAGGTAACAAGTTTAAGATTTTTATTTTACAAATTACTATCTATGCCTCTGAAATAATATCATCAAGAATCCCTTTTATTTGGTCAACTGAAAATATCTTATCTATATCAAGGACCATAATAAATTTGTCATTAAATTTGATAACACCTGTTACAAATTCCGATTTAAACTTTATGCCTACACTTAACGGTGGTAAAATTTCTTTTTCATCAATTTCAATAACATCGTGAACAGAGTCAACAATAGCCCCAACTTCTGTTATATCTTCATCCATTAATACTTGCAAAACCAAAATACAAGTCTCCTTTGTGTAATCAATTACAGGGAAATCAAACTTCATTTTTATATCTATAACCCCAAGAACACTTCCTCTAAGGTTAATAACTCCCTTTAAAAATTCTTGCGATTTTGGAACTTTTGTAATTGGGATTAGCTCAAGGATATTAAGCAACTTGCTAACATGCACGGCAAAGCGCTCATCGCCCAATTGAAAAGTTAAATATGAGTTTGTTGTTTGTAAAATTTCTTCATTGATCATAACTATAACTAGTTTTTAAACGAAAATTCATGAATAATTTTGTTTGTATCAAGCACCAAAGCAATAGTTCCATCGCCCAGTATAGTAGCCCCGGAGATTATTTCATGGTTCTTATAAAGTTTTCCTAAAGGTTTTAAAACTGCCTGATATTCACCAACTACACTATCGACTACCAAGCCTATCCTTTTTTCTTCGTATTTAACAAGAACAAGCTGTTCCACACTTAATGGGTCACCGGGAATTTCAAATTCGCCCCTCAGATAATAGAAAGGAATCTGCTCACCATCAACAACTATAATATTGTTAAAAGCATCATCGAACTCCTTGTGTTCATATGCATATATTTTATCCACAAGATTCAGAGGCATTACGTATTTAGTATCGCCAATTTCTACAAGCAAACCATCAATAATTGATAAAGTAAGAGGCAGTTTTATGGTAATAGTAGTCCCAATATTTTCCTTTGATTCAATATCAACGGTTCCCCTGATTTCATCAATTTTCCTTTTAACGACATCCATCCCCACTCCACGGCCTGAAACATCAGTAATATTCTGTGCTGTTGAAAACCCTGGAATAAAAACTAAGTCTAAAATTTCTTTGTTAGAATATTTCGCTTCAGGTGTTATCAGTTCTTTATCAATGGCTTTTTGTCTAACTTTTTTAATATCAATTCCCCTACCATCATCCTGAATTTTTATGACTACACTTGCACCAGAATAAAATGCTTTAAAATAAATCATCCCTTGCGGGGTTTTCCCTTTTTCAATACGTTCTGCTTCCGGTTCAATTCCATGGTCAACACTATTTCTAATGATATGCATTAATGGATCAGTAAGGCCTTGTATCAGTGTTTTATCAAGTTCAGTTTCAGCACCTTCTGTAATAAATTCAATATTTTTATTAAATTCAGAAGATAAGTCCCTTATTAATCTATGAAACCGGGTTAGCATAGTTTCAATAGGGATTAGTGAAATACTAAATGCAGTATCACGCAATTGGCGTGTAATATTTTCAATGTTTTCCGATAGTTGATTTAAAGCATATACCTGGTTTTCCTCAACATAAAGACTCAGGCTGGCTTGAGTTGTTACTAATTCAGATACCAGGTTCATTAACTGGTCTATTTTATCAGATGAGACCCTGATGCTTGAAATTACATTCTCCTTAGTAAATATTTGAAGTTTTTCATGAACATTTACCACTTTTGATTTTTTTTCATCAACCAATTCATCAACTAATGATTTTATAACGGTTGGATCAAAATGGTTTTTCTCACTATAAAGAGAATGGATGTTTTTCGTAAAGTTTTCATTTGAAAGGGCATCAAAATCGGCAATTTTTGAAATTTCCAGCTCGCTCTCATCTTCGACAAAAATAAAAACATCCTGAATACTATTAATATTCAACGAGGTTACTATAAAAACTTCCCAGGCAGTATAACACTTTGAAAAATTAAACTTTGAGATCATTGGTATTTTACTTGTTCTGGGGAACACCACACTTTTTCCAAGTGAACAAAGTTCCTCAATTAAGTACAACGGATTTGTCCCATTGTCCATTATGGACTCGTTAGGTGCAAAATAGACATAAACAGTTTGTAACTTATTTTCATCATCAAGTTTTGTGTCATCAACACCAGTCAATTCAACACTTCCAACACCTTTTAAAATTTCATCTACCCGGCCTAACAGGATATTGTGGTTTTTTTCGATTTGCTTATCTTTTAGTGCATCAGGGTCCAATAAGCTACGTAAATGGTCAACGGATGAAAAGGTTATACTCAATAAATCATCTGTTACTATTAATTTCCCATTTCTTACCTCATCATAAATGGTTTCTAGGTTATGCGTGAAGTTACTTATATCTTCAAAACCAAACATTCCCCCCCCTCCTTTTAAAGAATGCATTATTCTGAAAACCTCCGCAATCAGCTCATTATTGGAAATGTCTTTTTCAAGGGCAAGAACAGCCTCTTCCAGGTTATTGATTAAATCTGTTGCCTCTTCAATGAATTTTTTTTGAAAACTATCCATAAGATAAAAGATTATCTGTTTTAATTGAAACTAAATTTCATTTGAGTCTATAAAAGAGTCCAAATATCAATTTAAATTTATTCAAAAATTAATGCATAACTTTATTTATTGCCGCTAGTAATTTTGCAGGGACAAAAGGTTTAATTATCCAACCTGTGGCACCTGCTTCTTTAGCTTCAATTTTTTTATCCCTTTGTGATTCTGTTGTTAAAAAAAGAATCGGAATCCTACTGTATGCTTCAATTTTCCTAACTTCGCGTATTAATTCAATTCCATTCATATTGGGCATATGCAGATCAGTCAATAAAAGATCTATTACTTTACCATCAAAATGAGGTAAAGCATCAGTACCGTCAATTGCAATTATAATATTAAACCCTGCATTTTCCAAAGTGAAACTAACAACTTCCCTTATACTCTCAGAGTCATCTACAATTAATATTGTTTTAGCCATAATTATTAAATTATTTTTTTATTCTTCTGATTTATAGCGATTTAATTATACTTGAAAAACCTGTTATTTTCAATAGTTTCATCAGGTCATTTGAAATATCTATATTAAAATTCACCTTTGTTTTATGCCTCACACAGGATTTTTTCATTGAAATTAACAACTGTATTGTTGCTAAATCAAAAGCAACTATATCACTAAGATTAATCTCAATGTTGTCATAATCCTTTTCAGCTTCCCTAAATTTAACAACCATATCGTTTAAATTGTTTACACTCAAATCACCGGCTAAATATAGCCTGGCAACATTATCGCCTTTTTTAGGCGTTTGAATTTTAAATTTAAGATCTCTCATTTATATTTATTTTGATCATTTATTAAAAGAATTCAATATCATCTTCATCATTTTCATCATCTTTTGTTTCATCTTTATCTGGTAAATCATCATCAAGAATAACTTTATCATGAATGTTACGCTGACTTTCCATTGTGTAGCGTTCTTTAATACTTTGCAAGTCATCCTTCTCGTCTAACTTTAGAGAATCTGAATCAGCTTTAATCATAAGATAAATATTATTCAATTGAAGAATTATTTCTTCAATTACCTGCTCAAAAAAGTCATAATACTTTACTTTTTCTATAGAAGCTTGAATATCTATTGCCAATTGATTTCCATTTTGCCTGTTTTGTTCAAGTATTTCTTCAACCTCCGAATTATCTTCATTCAAGACTTTAACTATTGAATAAATACTTTCTGAAATCCTTTGCAATTTTAGTTTAAATTCTTTTTCATAATCCTCCTCAACTATAGCACCAATTGAATAAAGTTCATCATTAACATCAATATAATGACTCTTAATTAATTCAAGTTCCTCGTGAATATTAGAATTAATATCTTCAATCTGAATTTTCAATTTTTGCAAACCTGGTTTTTCATCAATATCATTAAGCATTTTAGAAATGCCTAAAACGCTATCACTGATCCCCTTGCTCATATCTGTTAAGCTTAACAATTCATCATCAATCAAGTTACATGCTTCCTTTATTGAGCCTATCTTGTTACTGAATTCTTCACCGTCGATTGAGAATTTATTAATTAAATCAACAGACCTTTCCAGTTTCCTCTCAATTTCACGAAAATGAGTTATACCATGAGTAGGGCTATGACCAGAAAAAGTAGAACACATAGCTGCAATGTTTTTCATGTCCTCGCCAATTTCTAAAAAGTTTTTTGTGATTTTTTCAATAGCTTCCTGATATTCCTGGTTAGTATGAATTAACTGAGCTACCTGCACACTGGCAATATCTCTGATTTTTAAAAACTTTCTTGTATGTTCTGCAAGTTCTGCATTTTTATCAGAAAAATCAAATGAGTTTAATTCATCAATTATTTCTTTGTGAGTTAGCTGCACATGCTCCATTTTTTGCCGGATGATATCATGATATTGCAGGTTTGTGATGATCTTACTCACATTTTCAAAATAATCTTCAGTCTTTTTTGTTAAAACAGGCATTTGAACAGAAGCTTCCTGATGTTTTGCAGATAAAATAATTATACTTGATTTAATTTGTTCCAATAAGGTTTCAAGGGTTATATTTTGCCTTTCTTTCAAATTCTTAAAGAAATCAAAAACCGATAAAACCAATACCTTTAATCTATTAATTTTATTTTCAAGCAAATCATAGCCTTCTTTTATCGATTTTATCTTTAAGGTTAAATTGTCAATCCCATCAATAATTTTATCCTGCTCACTTAAATAAGTTAAATTAAGCTTTAAATTGGCGAGCAGAAATTTTAATGTCATTAAATTCTGATTAAAATTTTTAACTGGAATGTATACAGAATTTAAACTTGAATCAATTGTGTCAAGAATCCTAGCACCTGATGTTACATAATCGATAAAATCATCAATCAGTATTTTTAGCCCCGTATGATATGTATCCAACTTATTTAGTAAATAATTTCGGTCTTTCCCTGATAATATTTTAAATAAATTTGTTGCATTACTGGAAATACTTTCAGCTACTTTATAATTCCCTTTCAGGTTATTATTCAATGTAAGAAAATCTTTTGCAGAAGATTCATTCAATGTGGTAATTTTCACATCAATATCTGACAGTAGAATAATAACTTCTTTTATTGACTCCTGACTTAATGAAATAGAAAACCTTTCCGGATTTTTATCTTTACCCATTTGCAATATAGATATTTCTGATTAATATATAATTTAGAAGCAATAAATATACAAATTATTTCGGCATCTAAAAGTTTATTTTTCAATATTAAACTAAATTTTCTTAAAAAAAGAAAATATCTATAGTGAGTTAAAGATAAAACTCTATATTTGCCAAAATTTTTAATAAATCCCAATAATTTAATTATGAAAAATATTTCTATTATTTTAAATGTTGTACTAATTGTTGCAGTTACCTTATTATATATTGACCGTTTTTCAGGAAATGACAACGACAAGGAACATAAAACCGGAAAAAGTGAACTAAGTGATGCAGGACTAGAAATTGTTTATGTAAATATTGATACTTTGCTGAATGGTTATGATTATTATAATGACCTAAAGACTGAGTTAATAAAAGAACAAAAGAAACTGGAAACAAACCTTAATTCAAAAGGGAAGTCTTTAGAACGCAAAGCAATGGAGTTTCAGCAAAAGGTTGAAAAACGACTGGTTACCAACAACCAGGCACAGGAAATGCAAAACCAACTTATGCGCGAACAACAGAATTTAATGCAATTGAAAGAGCAACTATCAATGCAATTGCTTGAAAAAGAACAACAAATGAACAAGCAAATTTTTGAAAAAATTAATAAACAACTTGATGAATACAATAAGGAAGGTAATCATAAGTTGATTTTAAGTAATACTTATGGTGGTAATATTTTACTAGCTGATAACAATATGAACATTACCGAAAGTATTATGGCTAAGCTAAATGAAAATTACCAAACTGAACAGGAAACAGTAAGTGAAGAGAAAGAAGATAAGTAGATACAGAAAACAATAAAAATCTGTCTTACAAAATAGAAAAAAAAGGGGTGTTGGAATTTGATTCTGACACCTCTTTTTTTTATAGTGGATATAATGTGAAGATATGAGGATTTGGGAATGTGAAAATTTGAAAATGCTGATTGCGATAAGTCTAGATGTCTGAGGATATTAATTGACAAATAAAATTTTACAAATGATTATTTTTGATAAGTATATAAAAAAACATGCTGTTAACCAGCCTTTCATTAATGAAAACCCTGAAAAAGATCTGCAAAATATAATTGTTATCCCCTGTTACAATGAACCTGCTATAATACCAACATTAAATTCATTAATTTCTTGTAAAGAACCTGAAAATTCAGTTGAAGTAATAATTGTTATTAATTCAGCTGATAATACAGATATTGAAATTTTAGAGCAAAATAGAAGAACGAAATCTGAGATTGATAATCGCTTAGTATCTTTTAAAAGTAACAAACTGAAGTTTCATACTATTTGGATAGAAAATATTCCAAATAAATTTGCCGGTGTAGGTTTTGCCCGCAAAGTTGGTATGGATGAAGCTATTAGAAGGTTTAGTTCCACATCTAATGCAAATGGAATAATTACAGGATTTGATGCAGATTCTTTAGTTTCAGAAAATTATCTTGTTGAAATTGAAAACTTATTTCTGAATAAGCCAAAACTAAACGGATGTTCCATATATTTTGAACACCCTATTAAAGGAACTGAATTCCCAGATATTATTTATAGAAAAATTACGGAATACGAATTATACCTGAGGTATTATTCATTAGCACTTAAACAAACAGATTTTCCATACTACTTTCATACTGTCGGTTCAAGCTTTTCTGTAAAAGCAGAAACCTATTGTAAACAAGGCGGAATGAACCGCAGAAAAGCTGGTGAAGATTTTTATTTTTTGCAAAAAATAATGCCACTTGGTAATTATGTATATTTAAATACAACTACGGTTTTTCCATCATCCCGCCCATCGGATAGAGTTCCTTTTGGAACAGGTGCATTTATTAAATCGAATATTGAAAATCCTGACAAGGAATTTGTAACCTATAATTTTGAAGTTTTCAGGAACTTAAATGAATTTTTTAAGCAAATTGATAAATTATTCAATACCCCATTTAAATATAACAATATCTCAATTCATGAATCGCTTTTAGAATTCCTGAAAAAAAATGAATTTGCCAAAGCTTTAGCTGAAATAAATGAGAATACTTCGAACATAAATAGTTTTAAAAAAAGGTTCTTTCAATGGTTTGACGCATTCCGGGTTTTAAAATACATGAATTTTGCACATGAAAATTATTACCAAAAGATTACTATTAAAGAGGCAGTAAATGAATATTTAAATCATTTTGGAAAAGAACATTTATATTCTAAAAATGTAAGTGAATTACTTAAAAACCTAAGACAAATAGAAAAAGCCCTTTAAAAAAGCTACCAACATTCTGTTTTTAAACTACTTACCAGGGTGTTCAGATTCGTGCACAGAAATCCCATTATCGGACACTTGTGTAATTTTCCAACATAAGTTAAAACTACAAATAACTATCAATTAACATTTTACATCATTTGGTATCTAAATTGAAGTAATAAATGGGAATTTTTAATTATTAATCACTACCCTGTCCGTGTATATTTTTACTATTTTTGATTTTCCTTACTGTCCCAATTTGGGGACTTCTTACTATTATATTTAATAATCCATTTTAATAATTAAAAAACAAAACAATGAAAAAAACAATCTTAATTATTGCAACACTTTTTGTAACTGCATTTGTTGGTCAGGCACAGGATA